>NZ_JBFUMK010000013.1:0-233584 GCF_054049415.1 Roseateles sp. P5_D6
GGCGGGCCGCGGGGCCGCGGCCACCGGGGCCGGAGCACGCGCGACCCAGCCTGGCGCGGGGGCTGCACGGGCCTTGATGACACTGCCGGGTAACGGCCCCTTGCGAAAGGCGAACGCAAGCGGAAGCTTTGCAGAGACGAAGCCGTGATCCGACAGCAGGGCCGTCTCCGACGGGCCGACGAACAGCCAGCCGCGCGGCGCAAGCAGCCGGCCCAGCACCGCGATGGCGCGATCCTGCGTGGCGCGGTCGAAGTAGATCAGCACGTTGCGGCAGAAGATGACGTCGTAGAGCCCCGTCCCGGCCACCAGGCCGTCCAGCAGGTTGCCCGGTCGAAACTGCACGAGCCCGCGCACCGCCTCCGTCGGGCTGTGGCCGCCCGCCGTCGCGATGAAGTGGCGATCACGGAACGCCAGGTCGCTGCCGCGAAACGAATTGCGGCCGTAGACCGCGCCCTGCGCCCGCGCCAGCGCACGCAGGCTGATGTCGACGGCATCGATGCGCAACGCATTGGCCGGGAAGCCGGCGTCGAGCAATGCCATGGCCATCGAATAGGGCTCTTCGCCGGTAGCGCACGGCACGCTCAGCAAGCGCAGCACGCCCTGCGCCTGAGCAGGCGCTCCCTCGCTGGCCAGGCGCGCCAGCGCCACGAAGGCCGCCAGGTCACGGAAGAACCAGGTCTCGGGCACGACCACCGCCTCGATGAGTTCCTGCAACTCGACGCTCGAGCCGCAGAGCCGTTCCCAGTAGGCCTGCGCGTCCGCCAGCCCGCAGGCCGACAGCCGCTCCTGCACCGCACGCTCGACGGACGCCGATCCGATCGAGGCCGCATCCAGGCCCATCGTCTGCTTGAGCAATTGCTCGAAACGGGTCATGTCCATCACGCTGCCCCGGCCTCGTCGAACAACATCGCGCGCAGCGACGCCGGAAGCAGACCCTGCACCTCGACGCGCTGGATCAGCCCCTGCGCGTCGGTCGTCACCGGGCCGAGCCAGGGCGCTGCGTCGACGTTGACGCCGGCCGCAACGAACTCCGCCGGCTCGCGGCGCAGCGTCTGCGTCGCCCTTTCGACCAACAGGCCGAGCAGGTGCGGGCCGGCTGCGGGATCGGGGAAAGTCAAGAGCACGATGCGCGTGCTCAGGCGGTTCGCTGACGGGCGGCCGAGCGCGAGTTCGCTGAGGTCGATGACCGGCACCGGCACACCTCGGTAGTCGCACAGGCCGGCCACCGTCGACGGCGCGAGCGGGATCGCCTTCACGCCAAGCCGCGGCAGGACGGCGACGACCTGGCCCGCGTCGAGGGCGTAGCGTTCACTGCCGATCTGAAAGAGGATGAACAGCATCCGGCCGGCCCTCGGGCCTCAGGCCTGCGCCAGTTTGAAGCGCGAGACGCCGCTGCGCAGCCCGCCAGCCGCCTGGTGCAAGCCGTCGATCGCCTGGCCCGACTGGCGCAGCGAGTCGACGGTCTGCTGGGCGGCTTCGGTCAACTGTGTCAGTGCCTGGCTGATCTGCTCGGCGCCGGTCGCCTGCGTCTGCACGCTTTCGCTGACGGCCTCGAAACGCGGCGCCAGGGCCTGCACCTGCGAGATGATCTGCGACAGCTGCGCGCCGACCTGCTGCACCTCCTGCATGCCGCGGCGCACCTCCTCGGAAAACTTGTCCATGCCCATCACGCCGGCCGACACCGCGGACTGCATCTCCTTGACCGTCTGTTCGATGTCGTAGGTGGCGACTGCGGTCTGGTCGGCGAGCCGGCGGATCTCAGTGGCAACCACGCCAAAGCCGCGCCCGTATTCGCCGGCTTTCTCGGCCTCGATGGCCGCGTTCAGCGACAGCAGGTTGGTCTGGTCGGCCACCTTGGTGATGGTGGTGACGACCTGGTTGATGTTGCCGGCCTTGTCGCTCAACACGGCGAGCTTGGCGTTGATCGAGCCGACCGCCTCCATCACGTTGTGCATGGTCTCGGTCATGCGCTGCAAGCCTTCCTGCCCGCCGCCGGCCAGCAAGGCGGTCTCCTCGGCGACCTGCGACACCTCGCTCATCGTCTTCACGAGCGCGCGCGACGTGGCGGAAATTTCCTTGGAGGTGGCGCCGATCTCGGTGGTCGTCGCAGCGATCTCGCTGGCGGTGGCCTGCTGCTCCTTGGATGTGGCGGCGATCTCGGTCGCCGAGGTGTTGACCTGGATGCCGGACTGCTGGACCTGGCCGAACAGCTCCGTCAGCTTCTCCGTCATCCGGTTGAACCCCTGCGCCAGCGTGCCGAACTCGTCGCGCCGCTCCAGGTTCATCCGCTGCGTCAAGTCACCGGTGCTGATCGCGTCGGTGGCGGTGAGCAACCGGTGCAACGGCCGGGTGATCGATTGCAGCAGGACATAGCCGAGCGCAAGCGCCAGCAACAGTGCCGCGGCGAGACTGACCAGGATGGCCATGTTGGCCGTTGCGACCGCGCTCATGATCTGCCGGCCTGCCGCCTCGGCATCGGCCATGTTGTAGTCGACGACGGACTGCACGGCGGCGCGCAGCTTGTTGTACTGCGGGTCAAGCTGGCTGTGCAGCAGCGCCCGGGCCTCGTCGCGCTTGCTGGCCGCGCTCAGCTTCAGGATGTCGTCCTGCGTGCGCAGGTAAGGATTGGCAACGTGGAGGTTCTTGAACGCCTCGTAGTTCTCGCGATCCTCGGCCGAGAAGATGGTGCTCTCGTAGCTCTTGGCCAGGGTCTCCAGCCGAGCCCGGTTGACCTGCAACTGCGACTCGATCTTGCGCGCCTCGGTTTCATCCTTCTCGAACACCTGCTCCTGGGTCAACGCGAAGTTCTCTTGCCAGGCGGCCAGCAGCTGGCTGCTGTACAGCATGCCGGGCAAGGCCTCCTTCTGGATGACGGTCGCGTCCTGCGCCACGCGAGCGAGGCGGGAATAGATGACGGCGCCCATGACGATCATCAACACCAGCACGGCGGCGAAGCTGGCGAGGATGCGGTGCCTCACTGTCAAGATATTCATCAAGTTCGGCTCCCTCGCCCTGCGTCATCCAGCCCGGCGGGCAAGTCGACGCAATGCAGCTCACCGTACGCCCTGTCTAACGCGATCTCCGTGCGGTGCCGAACATCCCGAGCGAAGAAATGGAGTTGGCCGCCGGGCGGCTCGTCGCGCCTTCAGCGGCTTTTTGTCATCGGGGGCGCGGCTTCTACCTCTGCCAATGGGCCGACCGGGAAGGCTCGTCCGAGCTGCAAGCCTTCGCGCAATGGGCAATGGCCCAGAGCCGGCACTGGCGGCGCTCGATTGACGATCAGTACACGAGAGAGAAGGTGACGTAGCCCTCACCCTCCTCGGCCAGATGCTTGATGCCCGACGTACCGGCACTGATGCCGATGAACCTGAGCTGTCTTTGAGTTTCCCTGGCGTGCTTGGCCAGTGCCAACGCCGCCGTCATCCTGTCGTTGGCATGAGGCGCCAGGTCGTTGTAGATAAGCTCGAGGTTCGCTCCGGCTGTCATCAGCGAACTCAGGAATGCGGGTTGGAGCGTGTTGTTGTGCATCTGGTCTCTCCATGGGTTGAGGGCAGCATAGTCTGCGAATTCCAGCACGACGACAGCCCGTTGTCCCGCCATGGCACCATATTGGCCCATGCCCCTGCACATCGCCTGCCTCTGCGCCGCCTGGTGCCGCACCTGCGAGTCCTACCAAGAAATTTTCGAAGCCGCCTGCGCCGAACTGCCCCAGGCCGGCCTGCATGTGCGCTGGATCGACATCGAGGACGAAGCCGAACTCATCGGCGACCTGGACATCGAGACCTTCCCGACGCTGCTCATCGCCGACGGCGAGCACATCCGCTTCGCCGGGCCGCTGACACCCCAGCCCGAGACGCTCAGGCGCGTGCTGCGGGCGCACCTGGCGGACGCGAGGCCCATGCCCGTCGAACCGGCCTACGTCGAGCTGGCCTCGCGCCTGCGCAGCGAAGCCTGAGCTGGCCAGGGTCAAGGCCGCCCAAAACGGCCTGTCCGAGCTGACAAAAGCTGCTGCCTTTCCACGATGCGGCAGAACCCACGTTTTTCATGGGGGAGATGTAGGACTGCGCTGACAGAGACACGCGACGCATGCTGCTGTGCCGGCGGCGCGCCGGCACCCAAAGTCGGAGCATGTCCGCACCGCCGCAACACCCGCCGCATGACCTGACGCCCACCGGCGCTGCACAAGCCTTCCTGCGCCTCGCCGGCGGCGCCGAAGCGGCCGCTGCCCCGGTGCGGGCCGTGCAGTTCGGTGCCGACCGCTTTGCCGAACATGGCCGCAGCCTGGCCGCGGCCCAGCGGGTGGACGATCCGCGCCAGCAGCCCCGCCCCTTCTCGCCGCGGCTGCGCAGCAATCTGCAGGTCTGGGCCGCCGCCCTGAGCGTGCTGTCCGAGGAAGGCCTGCAGGCCGACATCGACCCCGCCCACGCCTGGCTGCTGGACAACGCCCGCATCGTGCAGCAGCAGCTCGACGAGGTGCTGCACGACCTGCCGCGCAGCTACTTCCAGCGCCTGCCCCGGCTGGCCGACGAACCGCTTCAGGGCCTGCCGCGCATCTATGGCGTCGCCTGGGCCTGGGTGGCCCACGCGGACAGCTCGCTGGACCTGGCCCTGCTGCACCACTTCCTGGCCGGCCACCACGAGGCCGAGGCGCTGACATTGCGCGAGCTGTGGGCCCTGCCGTCCACGCTGCGCGTCGTGCTGGTGGAGAACCTGCGCCGCCTGGCCGAGCGCGCCGCCTGGCGTCATCTGGCGCGCCGCGCCGCCCAGCACCTGTTCGAGGCGCTGCCGCAGCTGGACGCGGCAGCGGTGCGCAACCAACTGCAGCAATGGCAATCGGCCTGGCCACGCGACCCGGCCATCACGGCCCTGGCCCTGCGCCTGCACGAGCGGCTGACCGACCGCGCCCTGGGCCAAGCCGAGCAGCGTGACTCCGATGACTCGTCCTGGGCGGCCGTGCACGCCTGGCTGGCCGAGGCGCTGCCCGACCCAGCCGCTGCGCAGGCCAGCGAGCAGGCCGAGAGCGCGGCCGACCACCAGAGCATCCGCAACGCCATCAGCAGCCTGCGCAACCTCGGCGCGGCCAACTGGGCCGGACTGTTCGAGGCTGTGCACCCGACGCTGCGCGCCCTGGGCCACATTGCCGTCTACCGCCAGGAGCACGAGGCCACGCGCGACATGGCCATGCACGCGATCGAGGCCCTGACCGAGCGCCACAACGTACCCGAGGCCGACGTGGCCCAGGTGCTGCGCCTGCTTTGCAACGACCCCGCCTGGGCCGAGGACGCAGAAGAGCGCGCCCCGCTGTACTGGCTGTCCGGCCCTGGCCGCGAACGCCTGCTGAGCGAACTTCGCCTCAAGCCTACCGCTGGCGAGCGCTTTGCCGCCGGGCTGCGCCGCCACAGTGTCGCCCTCTATCTGACCAGCCTGGCAGGGTTGCTGATCCTGGCCGAGCTGACGTTGCTGCTGCTGGGCCTGCCCCCGGGCGCCGGCTGGCCCATGGTGGTGGCGGCCGTGCTGCTGTCGCTACTGCCGGCCAGCGAGGCCGTGGTCGCGCTGGCCAACCGCCTCATCAGCGAGTCCGCAGCGCCGGCGCAGCTGCCGCGCCTGACCTGGCATCACGGCATTCCGGCCGGGGCGCGCAGCCTGGTTGTCATTCCCTGCATGCTGACGCGGTCCAAAGGCATCGCGACCCTGCTCGCCCAGCTGGAGCGCCACCACCTGGCCAACCTGGAAGACGAGGCGCAGTTCGCGCTGCTCAGCGACTGGACCGATGCCAAGGCCGAGCACCAGCCCCAGGACGCGGGCCTGCTCGCCCAGGCGCGCGCCGGCATCGAGGCGTTGAACCAGCGCCACGGCACGGCCTGCGAGGGCCGGCCGCGTTTCCTGCTGCTGCACCGCGAGCGGCGCTGGAGCGAGACCGAGCAGCGCTGGATCGGCTGGGAGCGCAAGCGCGGCAAGACCGAGGCATTGGCCGCCCTGCTGGCCGGTCAGCCGCCCGAGCTGCTGCCTGACCGCTTTGTCGACCTGGGCGAGCTGTCCACGCCCGCACCGGACATCCGCCACATCGTCACGCTGGATGCCGACAACGCCCTGCCCCCCGGCGCGCTGCGCGAGCTGGTCGCCATCGCCGCCCACCCGCTGAACCGCCCACGGTTGAGCCGCACATCCAGCGGCGCCGTCACCGTCGTGCGCGGCCACGGCATGCTGCAGCCACGCGTCGCCACGCCGCTGGCCACAGCCGCCGGCAGCTCCACGGTGCATGGCACCTGGTTCCACAGCCTGTTCGCCGGCCAGCCGGGGCTGGACCCCTACAGCGCCGCCAGCTCCGAGGTCTACCAGGACCTGTTCGACGAAGGCAGCGCCGCCGGCAAGGGACTGATCGACGTGCAGGCCGCAGCGCAGGTACTGGCCCACCGCATGCCCGAGGGCCAGGTGCTCAGCCACGACCTGCTGGAAGGCTCGCTGATGCGCTGCGCCGGCGTCAGCGACGTGGTGCTGGTGGAGCCCGCCCCCATGCATGCCGACGTGGCGGCCTCGCGCATCCACCGCTGGACGCGCGGTGACTGGCAGCTGCTGCCCTTCCTCGGCCACCCGCGCCGCTGGGGCCTGCACGGCATCCACATCTGGAAGATGCTGGACAACCTGCGCCGCTCCCTCGTCGCCCCGGCCGCCTTGCTGCTGCTGGTCGCGTCGTGGATGGGCCTGGGCCTGGCGCCGGCGTGGGCGCTGGGGCTGGTGGCCGCCACCTTCGGCGCCGGGCCGTTGATGGGCGCTCTGGCGGCCTGCGCGCCGTCGGGCGACCGCATCTCGCTGCCGCGCTTTTACCGGCAGGCGGCCATTGAACTCGGGCGCGCCATTGGCGGCGTCGTCTGGCACATCGCACTGCTTCCGGCGGCAAGCTGGCTCAGCATCGACGCCATCGTGCGCGCGCTGTGGCGCCAGCGTGTCAGCCACCAGCATCTGCTGGAATGGACCACCGCCGACGCGGCGGAAGCCGCGGCGCGCACCGACTGGCGCTCGCTGTGGCGCCAGCACAAGCATGTGACCTTTGCCACCGGCGCGCTGGCCCTGCTGCTGATGACGCCGGCCCTGATCGGCCGCCCCGTCGACTGGGACCAGGCCCTGCCGCTGCTGCTGGCCTGGGCACTGACGCCGCTGTGGATAGGCCTGGCCAGCCGGCCACGCGCCCGGCCGCGCCGCGAGGCCATCACCGACGACGAGCGCCAGTACCTGCTCAGCGTCGCCCGCGACACCTGGCGCTGGTTCGAACGCTGGGTCACCAAGGACGACAACGATCTGCCGCCCGACAACGTGCAGTTCGACCCCGACATCGCCGTCGCCCACCGCACCTCGCCCACCAATATCGGCCTGTACCTGCTGTCGGCCTGCTGCGCGCGCGAGTTCGGCTGGCTGCATGACGTCGGCCTGGCCGAGCGCATCGGCCGCACGCTGGACACGCTGGACAAGCTGCCCCGCCACCGCGGCCACTTCTACAACTGGATCGACACCCAGCGCCTGGGCGTGCTGGAGCCGCCCTACATCTCCAGCGTGGACAGCGGCAACCTCTGCGCCCATCTGCTGGTGGTCGCGGCGGCCTGCGAGGGCTTTGCGCGCGGGGGCGAGGGCATGCCGCCGCCGCCGGCCGTGGCCGAGGCGCTGAACGCCGTCGCCATGCGGGCGCGCGCCCTTGCGCTGGCCCACGACTTCAGCTGGCTCTACGACCCGCAGCGCCACCTGCTGCACATCGGCGCCGTCGCGGCGCAAGGCTCCGAGCCCGGCACCGAGCGGCTGGACCAGAACCACTACGACCTGCTCGCCTCCGAAGCTCGGCTGGCCAGCCTGGTGGCCATCGCCAAGGGCGACATCCCGCCGGCGCACTGGGGCGCGCTCGGCCGGCCCTTCTTCTCGCGCGGGCGCGTTACGGGGTTGAAGAGCTGGTCGGGCTCGATGTTCGAGATGTTGATGCCCTCGCTGGTGCTGGACGAGCCCACCGGCAGCGCGCTTGCGGAAGCCGCTCGCGCGGCCGTCATGGAGCAGATCCGCGCCGGGCGTGCGGCCGGCCTGCCCTGGGGCGTGTCCGAGAGCGCCTATGCCAAGCGCGACCGGAGCCTGGCCTACCAGTACGGCCCGCAGGGCGTGGCCAGCCTGGCACTGCGCGACACGCCGGTGGAGGAGATCGTCATCGCGCCGTATGCCAGCCTGATGGCGACCATGGTGATGCCGCGCGCGGCCGTCGCCAATCTGCGCGCGCTGCAGGCCCTGGGTGCCCGCCATGAGGGCGGCTTCATGGAGGCGCTGGACTACACAGTCGGCCGCCAGCCCGAAGCCACCAGCGAGACACCCCAGCAAGGGCGTCGCTTCCAGCGCATCGGCACGACGATGGCCCACCACCACGGCATGTCACTCGTCGCGCTGACCGAGGTGCTGTGCGGCGGCGCGCCGCAGCGCTGGGCTGACGCCGAGCCGCGCTTGTGCGCCGTGCGCTGGCTGCTGCACGAGCGCGCGCCGCACAAGGTGGCGCCACTGCGCGAACCGCCGCCGCAGCCCACTCGCAGCGCACCGCGCCGCGCCCGCATCTCGCTGGTCGTGCCCGAGCTGCATGGCCGCGCCCTGCCCGCCACCGCCTGGCTGGGCCATGGGCGCCTCAGCGCGATGGTGCGCGAGCATGGCGGCGGCACGCTGGTCTGGGGCGAGCCGGGTTCACTGGTGTTGGTGAGCCGCTGGCGCGACGATCTGCCGCAGGACCTGCTCGGCCACCACCTGCATCTGCGCGACCTGGACCTGCACTGGAACGGCGCGCCCGAGTCCAGCCCCTGGCGATCGCTCACGCTGCGGCCCACGCCCGGCCCGCAATGGCGCTATGGCTGCCGCCTGCACCCCGCCAGCGCGCAGTTCACGGCCGAGGGCGAGGAGTTGCACGCCCACACCGAGGCCTGGGTGGCCGTCGAGGACGACGTCGAGCTGCGCCGCATCACGCTGCGCAACCTCGCCCATCGGCCGCGCCGCCTGGCGCTGGTATCCAGCTTCGAGCCCGTGCTGGCGCCGGCCAAGGCCGACCTGGCCCACCCGGCTTTCGGCAAGCTCTTCCTGCAGGCACGTTGGGAACCGGGCCAGCAGGCCCTGAACTGGCAGCGCCTGCCGCGCAGCCCCAACGAGGCGCCCCTGCACGCGGTGCATGCGCTGGTGGGCGTGGAGCTCGAAGGCGGCGCACGGCTGGACCGTGTGCGCGCCGGTGCCGACCGCGCCCATTGGCTGGCACGCGGCGGCATGTCCGGCCAGCCCGGCGGTGTCATTGCGCATGCCGGCGTGCAAGCGCTGCTGGGCACCGACGTGACCGGCCTCAACACCGCGTCTGGCATGCTGGACACTGGCAACGACCCGATCTCGCTGCTGCACCTGGTGCTGCAGCTGCCGCCCGGTGCCAGCGTGACGCTGACGCTGGCCACCGCCGCCGCTCGCGAGCCGCAGACGCTCAGCCACTTGCTGGACAAGCTGCGCCAGCCGGCCCTGGTCGAGCGTGCGCTGACGCTGGCTCACACCATGGCCGGCGTGCGCACCCAAGGCGCCAGCCTCGCGCCGGGCGCCTGGCGGGCCGGCCTCACGCTGCAGACCCTGCTGACCTCGCAGGCCGCCCGCGAGAACCTGCCTCTGCCCGAGACCGGCTACGAGCGCGATGCGCTGTGGCGCCATGGCATCTCGGGGGACGACCCCATCATCCTGATGCGCGTGGCCGATCCCACCGGCGTCATCATGGTGCGCGAGCTGTGCGCGCTGCTGCAGGCCCAGGGCAGCCCGCTGCCAGTGGACGTCGTCGTGTTGGACGCCGAGCCGCCGTCCTATCTGGCGCCGGTGTCGCGCGCATTGCGGTCGCTGGCCGAGCAGCAAACCCATGGGCGCTGCCGCGTGCATGTGCTGTCGGACGAGACCGTGGGGCCGGACACGCGCTTTGCCCTCAACATGCTGGCGCGCGTGCGCTGGTTCGCCGATGGCCGGCCGCTGGCCCAGCAGCTCGAGCGCCTGGGGCAGAGCCACGAGCAAGCCGCCAAGGCCCGGCGCGGCGCCGGCGCGACGCTGGTGTCCAGCCTCGCTGCCCCGCCGGGCGCCGAGGCGCCAGACAGCGACTTCGAGGCCGACAGCGGTGCCTGCCGCTTCGAGCTGACCGAGCAAAGCCAGCCGGCGCGGCCGTGGATCAACGTCATCGCCAACGAGAACTTCGGCTGCCAGGTGTCCGAGCGCGGTGCCGGCATGGCCTGGGCCGGCAACAGCCGGCTGCACCAGATCACGCCCTGGTCCAACGATGCGCTGCTGGACTCGCCCGGCGAATGGCTGATCCTGCACTGCCTGTCCAGCGGCAAGGCCTGGCTGCTCGGCCGCGCCAGCCCGCACCAGAACGTGTCCCACCTGCCAGGAGCTACGGCCATGGCCTTCCAGCTGCCGGGCATGGTGGTGCGCCTGCGCTGGACGGTGGACGCAACAACCGCCGTCAAGCAATGCCAGGTGGAGTTGCACGCGGCGCCCGGCCGCCCGCCGCGCCTGCTGCGGCTGCTGGCCGCCGCGCAGTGGCAGCTGGGCATGGACAGTGGTGCGCGCCGCAGTGTCGTGACGCGACTGGAACCGCCCCAGGGTGACGGTCCGCTGCTGGCCCTGGCCACGCAGGCCGATGGGCTCAATGGCTTCGGCGGCCACACGGCCTGGATGGCACTGCGCCCGACCCGCGAGGGCGATGCGACGGCCGACCAGATCAACAGCCTGGCCGGCGATCAGGCCCTGTGGCCCTGGCCCGCGGACGCCGGCTTCACGCCCGACCTGAACCGACCGCACCCGTGGACGGCCGCCATTGAGGCCAGCGGCGACCGCCGCCTGCTGTTCGACGACGAAGGCCGCCTCGTCATGCCGCACGCGCTGGACGGCCAGGCCGGCCCGGCCACCGACCCGGCCGCCCTGCTGGCAGTGCCGATCCGCCTGGAACCCGGCCACGCCTGGCATGGCACGGTGCTGCTCGGCCATGCGCAGAGCCTGCCCGCCGCCCGCGAGCAGGCCGCCAACGCCTGGGCGGCCGACCCACTGCGCCGGCTGGCCGCCCAGCGCGAGGTCTGGCGGGCCTTGAGCGCGCCCGTTCAGGTGGCCACGCCCGACCCCGCCTTCGACGCGCTGGTGAACCATTGGCTGCCGGCCCAAGTGCTGGGCTGCCGCATCTGGGCGCGCGCCGGCTTCTACCAGGCGGGCGGCGCCTTCGGCTTCCGCGACCAGCTGCAGGACGCCATGTCCCTGGTGCAGCACGCACCCGAGCGCCTGGCCGCGCAGATTCGCCGCCACGCAGCCCACCAGTTCCCGCCCGGCGACGTGCAGCACTGGTGGCATGAGCCGGCCGGTGCCGGCGTGCGCACGCATTTCGCGGACGACCGGCTGTGGCTGGCGCTGGCGCTGGCCTTGTACGTCGAGCGCACCGCCGATACGTCGCTGGCCGACGAGATGCTGCCCTTCCTGCAGGGCCGCCCCGTGCCCGAGGGCGCCGAGGACATCTACGAGGTGCCGGCCATCAGCGACGAGCAGGCCAGCATCTACGAGCACGCCGCGCGCTCCATCGATGTCAGCCTGCCCGTCGGCGTCCATGGCCTGCCGCTGTTCGGTACCGGCGACTGGAACGACGGCATGAACCGCGTCGGCGCCGAGGGCAAGGGCGAGTCGGTGTGGATGGGCTTCTTCCTGTGCGCCGTCATCGACGCCCTGCACCCGCTGGCCATCGCCCGCGGCGAGCAGGCCCGCGCGGCGCGCTGGCGCCAGGCGCGCGACAAGCTGGCCAAGGCCCTGGACGCCGAGGCCTGGGACGGCCGCTGGTACCGCCGCGGCTGGTTCGATGACGGCAGCGTCCTCGGCACCCATGACGACAGCGAATGCCGCATCGACCTCATCGTGCAGGCCTGGGCCGTGCTGACCGGCGTCACCGAGGCCGACCGCGCCCGCCTGGCCCTGGACAGCGCCTGGCGCGAGCTGCATGACCGCGATGCCCACCTGCTACGCCTGCTGTGGCCGCCGCTGCAGCATCACCAGCCACCGGCGGGCTACATCCAGGCCTACCCCGGCGGCGTGCGCGAGAACGGCGGCCAGTACAACCACGCCGCCACCTGGGCCCTGATGGCCAGCGCCAAGCTCGGTCAGGCCGAGCGCGCCTGGGCGGCCTTCACGGCCATCAGCCCGGCCCACCGCGGCGCGCACGGCGCGGCCTATGGGCTGGAGCCCTTCGCCGTGGCCGGTGATATCGAAGCCGCCGCGCCGCACGCCGGCCGCGGTGGCTGGAGCTGGTACACGGGCGCCGCCGGCTGGCTGCTGCGCGCGGCGGTCGAGTCGCTGTGCGGCGTCAAGCTGGCCGATGGCCTGCTGCGCGTGCAGCCCTGCCTGCCGCCCCACTGGCCCGAGGCGCGGCTGCGGCTGGTGCACCAGGGTCGGCGTATCGACTTGCTGCTGCAGCGTGCCCCGACGGGCGCCGGCACCGCGCCGCCCGCCGGCTACCGCACCCTGGTGCCAGGATCGACGCTGGCGCTCGGGGAGGTCGACGGCGACCTGCAGCTTTGGGTGCCAGTCACCGATGCCCTGCCGGCCCGCAGGCCGGAACCGGCGGCAGCGTTCTGAAGCCCCAAAAAGCAAGCGGCCCCGAAAGGGGCCGCCGTAGCGAATCAGGGGAGGATCAGACGACCAAGCTCAACACCACGGCCATGAGGACGCTACCCAGGACGACGGTCGTGAACAGCCGGTCGCCGATGGCGCTGTCCAGGAATTCCAGCGAGCACAGCATGCGCTGCTTGCGGTCTGACAGCGTGCGGCACTGGCGCAGGTGAACGCCCAGGCTGTCCAGGTGCTGACGCAGCAGATGATCGGTGGCGCGAGACATGGATGACCTCCTCTGAAAACGATGCCTTCAACTGTAGAGAGAACCTGGCTTCGTTGCATTCGGACACGAAGGGGCCCGCGTGTAGGCCTTGTCTGACATTGCGACGCATGCCATGAGGCACCATGCGGCAATGAGCACCAGCCGGCAAGCACTTTGGTTGTTGACCCTGCTAACCGCGTGGTTTGCCGGCATGGCGCAGGCCGCGCCAGCGGCGCTGCAAGTCGGCTCCAAGCGCTTCACCGAGAGTTATCTGCTGGGCGAGATCGTCACGCAGACCTTGGTCGGTCAGGGTGTCGCCGCTGAACACCGCCAGGGCCTGGGCAATACCGCCATCCTGGCCGCGGCCCTGCAGCAAGGCCAGATCGATCTCTACCCGGAGTACACCGGCACCATCGTGCGCGAGTTGCTCAAGCGCGAGTCATCTGCGGATGCGCAGGCACCGCTGGCGCAGATCAACGCGTGGCTGAAGCCGCTGGGCCTGAAGGCCGGCGTACCACTGGGCTTCAACAACAGCTATGCCCTGGCCCTGCGCGAGGCCGACGCGGCGCGGCTGGGCATCACGACGATCTCGGAGCTTGCCGCCAAGGCACCGCCGGCACTCAAGGCTGGCCTGTCGCACGAGTTCCTGGCCCGGGCCGACGGCTGGCCGGCGCTGCAGCGCGCCTATGGCCTGAAGCTGCAACCCGGCGCCGGCCTGGACCACGGCCTGGCGTATCAAGCCCTCGCCAATGGCCAGGTCGACCTCATCGACGTCTACACCACCGACGCCCAGCTCGCCCGCCAGCCCGTGCGGGTGCTGCGCGATGACCGCGGCTTCTTCCCGCGCTACGACGCGGTGCTGCTGATGCGGGCGGCGGTCGACGACAAGCCGTTGCAGGGCCTGGCCGGCCGCCTGCCCGAAGCCGAAATGACCCGCCTGAACGCCGCCGCCGAGCTGGACGGCCGGCCCTTTGCCGACGTGGCGCACGGCTTCCTGCGGTCAGACTCGGGCGGCACGGGACACCAGGGCTTGATGGACCGACTGTTTGCACCCGATCTGCCCAAGCTGCTCGCCCAGCATCTGGCCCTGGTGCTGGCCTCGCTCGCGCTGGCCGTGGCCGTGGCCGTGCCCCTGGGCATTGCGGCGCATCGCCTGCCGCGGCTGGCGGCGCCCGTCATGGCCGTGGCGGGCCTGCTGCAGACCCTGCCTTCGCTCGCCCTGCTGGCTTTCTTGATTGCCCTGGTTGGCCGCATCGGCTTCGTGCCGGCCCTGCTGGCGCTGTTCGTCTATGCGCTGCTGCCCATCGTGCGCAACACCCATGCCGGGCTGCAGGCCGTGTCTGGCGGGCTGACCCATGCCGCCTTGGCGCTGGGCCTGACCCGCGGCCAGACGCTGCGCGCCATTGAGCTGCCACTGGCCCTGCCGACGCTGATGGCAGGGGTGAAGACGGCAGCGGTCACCAACGTCGGCACGGCCACCGTCGCGGCCTTCGTCGGCGCGGGCGGCCTGGGCGAGCGCATCGTCGCGGGCCTGGCCGTCAACGACAGCAAGCTGATGTTGGCCGGCGCCCTGCCCGCCGCGGCCCTGGCCGTCATCGTGCAACTGCTGTTTGATGCGCTGGAACGCCGGGTCGCGCACAATGGGCCACAAGAATCTCGGGATCGAGGGGCATGAACGCAAGGGTGCGATCGGGCTTGTGGCTATTGGGCTGGCTGGTGGCAATGACCGCCGAGGCCGGCTGCTCGCGCCCCCTCAACGTACCCATGGCCCCTATCGGCCTGAGCGTCAGCTTCGAGGACGGGCGCGCCCAGGGCATCTATCCGACGCTGCTGCGCGAAGTGGCGGCCAGCGCGCCCTGCCAGTTCAATATCCACAAGGTGCCACGGGCGCGGCTGCAGACGATGTTCGACGCTGGTCAGGCCGACATCCTCATGCCGGCCTCATCAAATCCCGCACGTGATGCCGTGGGCGAGTTCGTGCCACTGATCCAGGTGCGGGCCAGCCTGCTGACCCTGGACGCCGACACGCCCGTGCCGCGCTCGCTGGCCGAGCTGCTGGCCCAGCCGGACTACAAGCTCGTCGTCGTGCGCGGCTTCTCTTTCGGTCCGGCCTATGACGGTGCCATCGCAACGCTGCGCCAGCGCCAGCGCCTCGTCGAGGAGGCCGACCCCACCGGCGTCGCCCGCGCTCTGCGCCAGGGCCTGGCCCAGGCCAGCGTCATGACGGCGTCCATCCTGGTCGGCACGCTGGTCAATGAGCCCGAGCTGACGCCGTTGCTGAAGCGCCTGCGTGTCGAGCCGCTGGAGGAACTGGGCTGGCACGCCAGCGGCCTGTATCTGTCACGCCGCGGCCTCGTCGAAGCCGACCGGCGCCTGCTGCGCCAGGCTTTCGGCCAGATGGCACGCAACGGGCGCGTGTGGCAGCTCTTCAACGAGGCCCACCCGGCCGGCAGCCTGGGCGTCAGCATCCGGCCTTTGCCCTGATTCAGCGCACCTGGCTGCTGTAGTCCAGCGGCAGCCACTGCCAACCCTTGCCCGCCTGGCGCATCCACGCGGTGCGCCTGCCCGGCCGCAGCCACGCCACCAAAACCAGGCTCTTCATCGACCACCCGCGCGCGGAGATTGGCGACACGCCCTGGTGGGACCGGCAGGTGCGGGCCATCGCTGTCTCATCCTGATTGGGGATTCGCTGGCGGCGGCGGGCGCATAAGGTCGACACCTCTTCTTCCTGATGGGAGCCGTTGCCATGTGCATTGCCAAGAGCGTCGGGCTGGGTGCCCGCAACGATGTCGCCGATGTCCGCATCGTCCAGGTCCTGCTCAACATGAACAGCGAGGCCTGGAGCGGCGCAGCGCTCAAGCAGTTGGGGGTGGACGGGCAGATCGGCCCCAACACCATCGACGCGATCCGTGCCTTCGAGACCCAGGCCATGGGCCTGCCGGAGTCGGATGGCCTGGTGACACCGGGCGACGCCACGATGACGCGGTTGCTGGCGGGCCTGCCTCCCGGCGCGACCAAGGAGAAGCTCGGCATCGTGATGCCACGGGCCATGCAAAAGCGCATCGACCTCTACTTCGAGCCGCTGGTGAAGGGCATGACACGCTATGGCATCGACACGCCGCGGCAGATCGCCCACTTCATCGCCCAGCTCGCACACGAGTCCGGCTCGCTGCTCTATTCCGAGGAACTGGCCAGCGGCAACGCCTATGACGGCCGCACCGATCTCGGCAACACGGAGCCCGGCGACGGCCCACGCTTCAAGGGCCGCGGGCTGATCCAGCTCACCGGTCGCAACAACTACCGGGACTACAGCAAGTTCACCGGCACCGATTACATCAGCGACCCCACGCAGCTGGCCCAGGACCCGTTCGCCTGCGTCGATGTGGCCTGCTGGTTCTGGAAGACGCGTGGCATCGGCCCGCTCGCCGAAGCCGACGACGCCAAGGCTGTCACCAAGCGGATCAATGGCGGCTACAACGGGCTGGACGATCGCCTGGAGCATCTGGCGCGCGCCAAGGCCCTGCTGGGGCTCTGAACCTCGCGCTGCTGCGACGTCTCCCGACGCCACGCCCAAACGCAAAAAAGGCACTTGGCGGTTCGCCAAGTGCCTTTTTGCTTCTTAAATTTTGGTGGGCCCTGAGTGACTCGAACACTCGACCTACGGATTAAGAGTCCGCTGCTCTACCAACTGAGCTAAGAGCCCTGATTCAACTAAGCGGACTTAGCTGAGCCAAAGATTGTAGCGTTGATTCCGTCGAATCATCGCTCTAAATTCTGGTGGGACGTGCAGGATTCGAACCTGCGACCAACGGATTAAAAGTCCGCTGCTCTACCGACTGAGCTAACGTCCCGTGTCAAGCAGAGCCCGCCATTATAGGCAGGTTTTTAGAGGCTCCGCAAGAAATCCTCGAATTGCCGTCAGCCCGGTTTTCGACTCAGATGCAGGCGCTGCAACTCGGCTGCCGCGCACAGGCCAAAGGTCGCCGTGACGGTGACGCTGGAGCCGTAACCATGGCAGTTCAGGCTGCCATCAACATCACAGGCTTCGCCCTCACCTTGCTGCGGCAGATGCACCGGCTCACGTGAGTACACGCAGGCGACACCCATCTTCCCGGCACGCGCCGCACCGTGGTGCTTGCGCAGGCGCTGGCGCAGCGACGCCAGCAGCGGATCGTGAGTCGTGGCGCTGAGGTCGTCGAGCTCCACGCGATGCGGCTCGCGCTTGCCGCCGGCGGCGCCGACGGTGACGAAAGGCAGCTCAAGCTCACGGGCCCAGGCAGCCAGCACGGCCTTGGCGCGGACCTGGTCGCAACAGTCGATGAGCCCGTCGAACTCCGCATCGCCGATCAGCGCGGGCCAATTCTCGGGTTCGACAAATTCCTCGACGACGTGCACCGCGCAACCGGGGTGGATGTCGGCAATACGCTGCCTCAGCGCCTCAGCCTTGGCCATACCGACGGTCGACCCGAGAGCCTGGATCTGGCGGTTGATGTTGGATTCGGAAACCTGGTCCAGGTCGATCAGCGTCAGCTCCGCCGCGCCACTGCGCGCCAGGGCCTCGACGGCCCAGGAACCGACGCCGCCCAGGCCGACGACCGCGAAGCGCGCGGCGCGCAGGCGCTGGTAGGCGACGTCGCCGTGCAGACGGCGCAGGCCGCCGAAGCGGCGCTCCAGATCAGCGTCCAGCTGATCAGCGGACATCAACGCAGTGCCGCCAACCGTTCCTTGGCGGCCTGGGCGGCCTCGGTGCCGGGATAGGCCTTGATGAGGTCGTCGAGGCTGCGCCGGGCGGACTTGTTGTCCTTCAGCTCGATCTGGCAATTGGCCAGCGCGAGCAGGGCTTCGGCCGCGCGCGGATGGTCAGGATTGCCGGCGATGAAAGCTTTGAAGGTCGCAACGGCGTCCTTGTAGTCGCGCTTGCCGTACTGGGCATTGCCGAGCCAGAAGCGCACCGAGTCGGTATAGCCGCTGGCGGGGTAGCGCTTCAGGAAGGCATTGAGCGCGGCGACGGCCTCGGCGAAGTCGCCACGGCGCACGAGGCCGATGGCGGCTTCGTACTGGTTGCGCTCGTCGGGGTTGACCTGGAATTCGCGGCCATCGAGGCTGACCTTCTGCGGCTCCAGCGGCTTGAAGCGCGCTTCGACGGACTGCGACTGGTCGGTCAGCTTGCGCTGCGTGTCGGCCAGGTCGCGGGCGAGTTGCTCGTTGGCGCCGCGCAGCTTGGCGATCTCGCTGCGCAGCGCATCGATCTGGCCATTCAGGTCCAGCATGCTGCGGCGCAGCGGCTGCAACTGATCCTGGACCAGCGTGTTGAGCTGTTCGGCACGCTGCTTGGCAGCGTCCTCGTTGGCCTTCACCGTGCCACGCAGCTCGAGGATGGCCTTGCGGGCTTCATCATCCTCGAACAGGCCCGCCTTTGCGGGCTGCATGAAAGCCGCGCTCGCGGCCAGCGTCATCAGCGACAGTCGCAGAGCGCGCATCACTTTCACTTGTCCTTGAGCTCGACGCGACGATTCTTGGCCCAGACTTCTTCGCCGCTGCCTTGAGCGGCAGGGCGCTCCTTGCCGTAGCTGACAGCTTCGACCTGGGCCGCACCGACGCCCAGCAGCGTCAGCGACTTGGCAACGGCTTCGGCACGGCGCTGGCCGAGGGCCAGGTTGTACTCGCGGCCGCCGCGCTCGTCGGTGTGGCCTTCGAGGTTCAACGCGGCGCGCTTGTTGGCGTTCAGGCGCTTGGCGTGCAGGTCGACCAGCGGGCGGTACTCTTCCTTGACGACGTCGCTGTCGTAGTCGAAGTAGACGACGCGATTGGCGCCCTTGTTGACTTCCTGGGTGTACTGGCTGAACAGGTCAACCGTCGGGACAGCGGTCTGCGCGGTTGTCGGCTGCTGCTCAGGGGTCGCCGGGGGCGGTGTGGGCTGGCGCGTCTCGACCGGCGCGGGCTCGTCCAACTTGACGGCGGAGCTGCAGCCGGCCAAGGCGGCGGCGGCAATCAAAGTGAGCGCATAGCGGGTCAGTTTCATTCGAATAGTCTCCACAACAGACAGGGGGCGGGGGATGGGGGGGCGCAGCGCCATCGGCGGCGCGGGCGCGCCATTGTCCAACACGGTGCGAACTGTCAAGTTACTGGCGTGTAAAAGGACCCCACGTGGGTTCACGAACCTCTACCAAAGTGACGAGCAGCGGYGTCTTCATCTTGCCGTCCAGCGTCGTCGTCATCAGCACTTCCTTGCCGCCGGCACGGCTCGCGTACACGATGAGCTTGCCATTGGGCGCGAACGCCGGGCTTTCGTCGTCGTTGGCTTCGCTGATCTGCTGTGACTGGCCGGTGCCGAGATCCATCACCGACAGGCGGAAGGCACCACTGATGCGGGTGATGTAGGCCAGCGTGCGGCCGTCAGGGCTGACCGCCGGGCTGATGTTGTAGTTGCCGTTGAAGGTCACACGCTCGGCCGCGCCGCCACTGGCCGGCATGCGGTAGATCTGCGGGCCGCCGCCACGGTCGCTAACGAAAAAGATCTTGCTGCCATCGGGCGAGTAGCAGGCCTCGGTGTCGATGGCGCCGCTTTGCGTGAGGCGACGCAGGCCCGAGCCGTCACGGTTGATGACGAAGAGCTGGGTCCCCCCCTCGCGCGACAGGCTGAGCACGAGCTGCGAGCCATCGGGCGACCAGGCCGGCGCGCTGTTGGTGCCCTTGAAGTCGGCCAGCACGCGGCGGCCGCCAGTCTGCACGTCCTGGACGCGCACCGTGGCCTTGCGGCTTTCGAAGGTCACGTAGGCGAGTTCGCGGCCATTGGGCGCCCAGGCTGGCGAGATGATGGGATCGGGGCTGGTCAATGCAACCTTGGCGCCCTCGCCGTCTGCGTCGGCAACGACCAGGCTGTAGCGCGGGCCGGCCTTGGTCACATAGGCCATGCGGGTGGCGAACACGCCGCGCTCGCCGGTGAGCTTCTGGTAGATGGTGTCGGCGATGCGATGCGCGGCAAGGCGGGCATCATCGGGATGCACGGCATGCGCTTCGCCGAGGAGCTCGGTGCGGTTGACGACGTCCCAGAGCTTGAAGCGGATATCCAGCCGTCCGTCGGCCAGGCGGGTGATCGAACCCGCCGCAAGCGCATCGGCCTGGCGGGCCTTCCAGTCGGGCCAGGCCGGGCTGCTCGTCTCGTTCAGCCCGGCGGGTGCATCGACGCTGCGAAACAGGCCGCTGCGTTCCAGGTCGGCGCGCACGATGGCGGCGATCGGCTGGGCCGAGGCCTTGGCGTCATCGCGGAAATCGACGATGGCCACCGGGATGCGGGTGCCGCCCGTGCCGGCGATGTCGATGCGCACCTGGGCCAGGGCCGAGGCGGCAGGAAAGGCCGCAAGCGCGGCAAGGCTGAGACGGCGAGAGATCATGCAGTGGACTTTGCAGTGCGGTCCGGAATTCTGCCGCAGTGCCGCGCCACTTCAGAGTAGGACGATGTCGTAATGTTCCGTCTGGTTGGTCGGCTCGGCGGTCAGCGAGATGGGCTTGCCGATGAAGTCCGACAGGCCGGCGAGGTGGGCGCTCTCCTCGTCCAGCATCATCTCGACCACATTGGCCGCGGCCACGACGCGGAACTCGCGGGGCGAGAACTGGCGTGCCTCACGCAGGATCTCGCGCAGGATGTCGTAGCAGACCGAGCGCGCCGTCTTCACCTGCCCGCGGCCTTCGCAGGTGGGGCAGGGTTCGCAGAGCATGCGCGCCAGCGACTCGCGCGTGCGCTTCCTTGTCATCTCGACCAGGCCCAGCTGCGTGAAGCCGCCGACGGTCACCTTGGTGCGGTCGCGGCCCAGCTGCTTGCGGAACTCGGCCAGCACCGCCGTTCGGTGCTCCTCACGCGTCATGTCGATGAAGTCGACGATGATGATGCCGCCCAGATTGCGCAGCCTCAGCTGGCGGGCGATGGAGCCCGCCGCTTCGAGGTTGGTCTTGAAGATGGTGTCGTCGAAGTTCTTGGCACCGACGAAACCGCCGGTGTTGACGTCGATGGTCGTCATCGCCTCGGTCTGGTCGAACACCAGCGAGCCGCCGGACTTCAGCTCCACCTTGCGCGCCAGCGCGCGGGCGATCTCGGCATCGACATTGCACAGGTCGAAGATGGGCCGTTCACCGCGGTAATGTTCCAGCTTGGCCGTGGCGGCCGGCATGAAGGTCTCGCCAAAGCCGCGCAACACGTCGTACTGCATCTTGGAGTCGATGCGGATGGAGCCCGTGCGTTCGCTCGTCAGATCGCGCAGCACGCGCTCGACGAGGCTCAAGTCCTGGTGCAACAGGCTGGCCGGCGGCGTTGTCAGCGCACCCGCGCGGATCTGCTGCCAGGTCTTGCGCAGATAGGCGATGTCGGCGCCGAGCTCCTCGTCGCTGGCGTCCTCGGCGTTCGTGCGCAGGATGAAGCCGCCGCCACCGCCCTGCTCCTTTGTCCCCACCAGTGCGACCATGCGCGCGCGCAAGGCCTCGCGCGCCTCGGGCGAGCCGATCTTCTGGCTGACGCCGATGTGCTCGTCCTGCGGCAGATAGACCAGCATGCGGCCGGCGATGCTGATCTGGCTGGACAGCCGTGCGCCCTTGGTGCCGATGGGGTCCTTGATGACCTGCACCGTCAGCGGTTGGCCTTCGAAGATGAGGCGCTCGATGGGCGTGGGAGGCACCTCGACGCCATGGCCGTTCTGGTGCCGGCCATGTCCGAACTGCGAGGCACTGTGCAGGTCGGCAACGTGCAGAAAGGCGGCGCGCTCCAGGCCGATGTCGATGAAGGCGCTCTGCATGCCCGGCAGCACGCGCACCACCTTGCCGAGGTAGACGTTGCCCACCAGGCCCCGCTCCAACGTGCGCTCGATGTGCAGCTCCTGCACCGCGCCGTTCTCGACCACGGCCACCCGCGTCTCCTGCGGTGACCAGTTGATCAGGATGTCTTCCATCTCTTGCCTTTGAATGCTGATGCGTGCCGCCGGTGGAGGCGGCACGCATCAAAACTCAGGTCAGAACTCAAAGCCGAATTTGTCCAACAGCTGCGCCGTCTCAAAGAGGGGCAACCCCATGATGCCCGAGTAGCTACCGGCAATCTTCACGATCCAGGCGGCTGCCTGGCTCTGGATGGCATAGGCGCCAGCTTTGCCGAACGGCTCGCGGCTGGCGACGTAGCGGTCGATCTGCGCGGCCGACAGCGGCGCGAATTCCACGTGAGAGACATTCAGCGCCGCCACACGACGCGCCGCGTCGGCCACGGCGACGGCCGTGATGACTCGGTGCGTGCGGCCTGACATCAGCGCCAGCATGCGCGCCGCATCGACGTCGTCCGCGGGCTTGCCGAGGATGAGTCCGTCGATGGCCACCGTGGTGTCCGCGCACAGGATGGGCGCCGGTAGCAGGCCGCGCGCGGTGAGGCGCACCAGCGCCGCATCGAGCTTGGCGGCCGTGACGCGGGCGCAATAAGTCTCGGGCATCTCGTCGGGTTGGACCGCCTCCAGCGCTTCCGCATCTTCGTCGGCACCGGGCAGCAGCAACTCATGCCTGACGCCGAGTTGCTCCAGCAGCTGACGGCGGCGCGGGCTTTGCGAGGCGAGGTAGATGGAGCGGGGACCGGCGCCGGGCCGTCCCAAGCCGGTCGCGCCCCCATGGGGGGCCGACGACGAAGTCGTCTTGGGGGTCATATTCATTCGCGGTGATACGGGTGGCCGGTCGTCACGGTCCAGGCGCGGTACAGGCCTTCGGCCAGCAGCACGCGGGCAAAGGCGTGGGGCAGAGTCAGGTCGGACAGCCGCAAGGTCTCGTCGGCCGTGGCCTTGAGATCGGGATGCAGGCCGTCGGGCCCGCCGATGATTAGGGCGGCATCGCGGCCCTCACCCATCCACAGCTTCAGCCGCTCAGCCAACTGCACCGAGGTGCGGCGCTCGCCACGCTCGTCCAGGATGATGCGGCGCACGCCCTTGGGCAACGCTGCCTCGATGCGCGCCGCCTCGGCCGCCATCAGCTGCTCCGCCGTCTTGCTGCCTCGCGTCTCGGCTTTGACCGCCTTCAACTCCAGCTTGAGCTCGGGCGGAAAGCGCTTGGCGAAGTCCTCGTAGGCGGTGTCGGCCCAGGCCGGCTGGCGCTGGCCCACGGCGACGAGGAAAAGGCGCATCAGCCCTTTTTCGGCGCCGCGCGGCCGGCAGGCTTGGCAGGCGCGCGGGGTGCTGCCTTGGCGGCTGGCTTGGCCGCAGGCGCGACCCGCTTGGCCGTAGCCGCCTTGCCGACACCCTGGCCGGCGCCGACCTTCACGGTCTTGACGGGTGCTGCCGTCTTCACGCCCACGCTGCGGGTCACGCCCTTCTTGGGCGCCTGGGTGCCCGCTGCGGCCTTCTTGGCAACCGCCTTCTTGGCGGCCGCCGACGGCACCGCCTTGTTGGCACCCGCCTTGGCTGCAGGTTTCGCGGCGGGTTTGGGCGCAGCCCTGGTCGTGATGGGCTTGGACGCCGTCGCCTTGCGCGCCGTCTTGACCGGTGCGGCAGCGGGCTCCTCGGAGGCCTTGACCAGCCTGGTCTCGGTGCTACCGAGCTTGAGCTTGACGGGCTTGTCGCCCCAGATCTCTTCGAGGTGGTAGTAGTCGCGGATGGCGGGCTGCATCACATGGACGACGGCGGCGCCGCAGTCGACGATGATCCATTCGCCGTTGTCCTCGCCCTCGGTGCGCATGACCTGCATGCCGCGCCCCTTGACCGTTTCACGCACGCTGGACGCGAGGGCCTTGGTCTGCCGGTTGCTCGTGCCCGAGGCGATGATGACGCGCTCGAACAGAGGCGACAGATGCTCGGTGTTGAACACAACGATGTTCTGGGCCTTGACGTCTTCGAGACCATCGACGATGGCTCGTTGCAGCTTGCGAATGTCCATTCAGTGCTTCTTCTCGTAGAGGCGGTGCGAGGCAATATAGCTCGCCACCTCGGCGCCCACCATGGGGCTGATGTCCTCGCCGCGCACGACGGCGTCGCGCACGGCGGTGGACGAAAGGGGAATTTCGGGCAGGGCCAGCACCTGCAGGCGGTGTGCCGGCAGGCCTGGCGGGGTCACGACGGCCTCGCCGGCGCGTGGCACGACGACCAGCGTCGCCAGCGTGGTGATGGTTTCAACTTGGTACCAGCTCGGCAGGCGGGCGTACTGATCCTGGCCGATCAGGAACATCAATTCGGCACCGGCGTTCTGGCCGGCGAACTCACGCAAGGTATCCGCCGTGAAGCTGGGGCCGCGGCGGTGCAGTTCGCGCTCATCAACCACGAAGCGCGGCTCACCGGCGATGAGGCGCTTGATCATGCCTGCACGGTGCACGGCGGCGGCCATGATCTGGTCGGGCTTCTGCCACTGCCGGCCGGCGGGCAGCCAGACCATGCGGTCCGGCGCCAGCGCGTCCAGCGCAAAGCGGGCGAAGGCCAGGTGGCCGAGATGGGGCGGGTCAAAACTGCCGCCGAAGATTGCCAGTTTCACAGCCACAGTGCGGTGGGTGTTTCGCCGGCCCAATCGCGTGGGCGCAGGAAGTCGCTGTACAGCTTCGCCTCGGGCGTGCCCGGCTCGGGCGCCCAGTCGTAGCGCCACTTCACTTGTGGGGGCATGGACATGAGGATGGATTCGGTGCGGCCGCCCGACTGTAGGCCGAACAGGGTGCCGCGGTCCCAGACGAGATTGAACTCGACATAGCGACCACGGCGATAGGCCTGGAAGTCGCGCTCACGTTCGCCATAGGCATACCCCTGGCGGCGCTCGACGATGGGCAGATAGGCAGCCAGGAAGGCATCGCCGACGGCGCGCATCAGCGCAAAGCCCGTGTCGAAACCACCTTCGGCGAAATCGTCGAAGAAGATGCCGCCGATGCCGCGCGGCTCCTGGCGGTGCTTCAGGAAGAAGTAGTCGTCGCACCAGGCCTTGAACTTCGGGTAGAGCTCGGTGCCATGCGGTTGCAGCGCGTCGCGGCAGACGCGATGGAAATGCTGCGCGTCGCGCTCGTAGCCGTAGTAGGGTGTCAGGTCCATGCCGCCGCCGAACCAGGTCACGGCAGGCAGCCCAGGCGGCAAGGCGATGAAGGCACGCACATTCATGTGCACCGTCGGCACAAAGGGGTTGTGCGGGTGCAGCACCAGCGACACGCCCAAGGCCTCGAAGGGCGCTCCGGCGAGTTCGGGGCGATGCTGCGTCGCTGACGGCGGCAGCACGCGGCCCTTCACATGCGAGAAGTTGACGCCACCGCGCTCGAAGACCGGGCCGCCCTCGATGAGCCGCGACAGGCCGTCGCCTTCGAGCCGGCCACCGGGCTCGCGTGTCCAGCCGTCGGACGCGAAGGCATTGCCGTCGACCCCTTCCAGCGCCGTGACGATGCGCTGTTGCAACTCGAGCAGATAGTCGCGGACGGCTTGGGTGTTCATGTGCGCGGGCCGGTGTTCGATGAGCGAGGCTGAATCGGGCTGGCCAGCTCGGGGCGCTTGCCGACGCGCGTGCCGAAATAGGCGGCAAAGAGCGCGAAGTCGGCCTGCACATCGCCGGTCAGCATGACGAAGCGCGTCACCGAGACGACGCGCTGCTCGAAATCGAAATAGCACAGCCCCACCGGCACGCCGGCCTGCACGGCCACCTGGTAGGCGCCGGTGCGCCAGCCGCTCTTCAGCGAACGCGTGCCTTCGGGTGCGGCGGCCAGCCAGAAGCGCTCGCCACGCGCCGCGGCGGCCTGCATCTGGCGCACCGTGTCAGCGACGATGCCATGCGAGCTGCTGCGATCCACGCCGACACCGCCGATCCAGCGCATCCAGTGGCTGAGCAAGGGCGTCTTGAACAGGCTGTCCTTGCCCCAGAAGCGCAGCTGGATGCCGACGGCCCACTTGGCCAGCAGACCGATGACGAAGTCCCAGTTGGAGGTGTGCGGATAGACCAGGATGACACCCTGCTCCGCCGGCACGCCAGGTGCATCCACCGTCCAGCCGAACAGCCCCAGCAGCCAGCGCGCCAGGGCGCTGGACGGGCCATGCGGGCGCAGGGGCCCGGTCAGGACAATGGGCTGAATGGGGAAAGTCGGGTTCAACGCTTGATGGCCCGATGGCCGATGTCGCTGCGGTACTGGCGGCCCGCGAACTGGATGCCCGTGGCCAGCTCATAGGCGCTCTGCGCGGCGGTGCGCACGGATTCACCCAGGGCCGTCACGCAAAGCACGCGGCCACCGCTGGTGACGAGCTGGCCATCGACCATCGCCGTGCCGGCGTGAAAGACCATGGCCTCGTCGTCATCTTCCGGCAGGCCGCTGATGGCGTCGCCCTTGCGCGGGTTGAGCGGGTAGCCCTCGGCCGCCAGCACGACGCCGAGCGCCACGCGACGGTCCCACTGCAGCTCGACCTCGTCCAACGTGCCGTCGGTGGCATGCATCATCAGCTCGAAGAGATCGCTCTTGAGCCGCATCATGATGGGCTGGGTCTCGGGGTCGCCCATGCGGGTGTTGAACTCGACCGTGCGCGGCTGGCCATGCTCGTCGATCATCAGGCCGGCATACAGGAAGCCAGTGAACGGATGGCCGTCACGCGCCATGCCGGTGATGGTCGGCTGGATGATCTCGTGCATGACCTTGGCATGCACATTCGGCGTCACGACCGGCGCAGGCGAGTAGGCGCCCATGCCGCCGGTGTTGGGGCCGGCGTCGCCGTCCAGCAGGCGCTTGTGGTCCTGGCTGGTGGCCAGCGACACGACATGCTTGCCGTCGCAGACGACGATGAAGCTGGCCTCCTCGCCTTCGAGGAAGTCCTCGATGACGACGCGCGCACCGCCGGCGTTGTGCGTCACGCCCAGCTTGTTGTCCTCCAGGATCCACGAGATCGCCTCGTGGGCCTCGGCCAGCGTCATCGCGACGACGACGCCCTTGCCCGCCGCCAGGCCGTCGGCCTTGATGACGATGGGCGCGCCGCGGCCGTCTACATAGGCGTGAGCGGCCGCGGCGTCCGAGAAGGTCTCGTAGGCTGCCGTCGGAATGCCATGGCGCTTCATGAAGTCCTTGGCGAAGGCCTTGGAGCTCTCGAGCTGGGCCGCGGCCTTGGTGGGCCCGAAGATGCGCAGGCCCCGCGAGCGGAACTCGTCGACGACGCCAGCGGCCAGCGCGACCTCGGGGCCGACGACGGTCAGCGTCATCTTCTGTTCGACGGCAAAGTCGGCCAGCGCGCGCGCGTCGGTCATGCCGATGGGCACGGTCTCGATCTGCTCGTCACGCGCCGTGCCGCCGTTGCCGGGGGCGACGTACACCTGGCTGACTCGCTCGCCCTGGGCGAGCTTCCAGGCCAGCGCGTGCTCGCGGCCACCATTGCCAATGACTAGGACTCGCATCAGTTCAATTCTGCGTTGTGATAGACCGCTTGCGTGTCGTCGAGGTCTTCGATGACGTCAAGCAGCTTTTGCATGCGTTCGGCGTCTTCGCCGCTCAGCTCGATGGTGTTCTCTGCGCGCATCGTCACTTCGGCCAGTTCCGGCACCAGGCCGGCAGCTTCGAGCGCCGCCTTGACGGCCTCGTAATCCGCGGGCGAAGTCAGCACCTCGATGGCGCCGTCGTCACCGGTGACGACATCTTCGGCGCCGGCGTCCAGCGCCACTTCCATCAGCTTGTCTTCCGGCGTGCCGGGTGCGAACAGCAACTGGCCGCAATGCTTGAACTGGAAGGCCACCGAGCCGTCCGTGCCCATGTTGCCGCCGTACTTGCTGAAAGCATGGCGCACTTCGGCCACGGTGCGGACGCGGTTGTCCGTCATCGTGTCGATCATGATGGCCGCGCCACCGATGCCATAGCCTTCGTAGCGGATTTCCTCGTAGGTCAGGCCGTCGATATTGCCGCTGGCCTTGTCGATGTTGTACTTGATGCGGTCGGCCGGCATGTTGGCGGCCTTGGCCTTGTCCACCGCCAGACGCAGGCGCGGGTTGTCCTTGATGTCAGGGCCGCCCTGGCGCGCGGCGACGCTGATCTCACGAATGATGCGGGTCCAGATCTTGCCGCGCTTCTCGTCCTGACGGCCTTTGCGATGCTGGATGTTGGCCCATTTGGAATGTCCGGCCATGTGGCTCTAGCTCCTTTGGCAGCACGGCGCAGATGCCATGCAACCCTCGATTCTACGAGGCCGCCTCCTGCCCCCGACCCCACCGCCTGCTCGCGGGCGTCCACTTTCCCGCGGCCTCGCCAGCGCCAACGCGTCCGGAACTTCATCATGCATTCGCAGCACGGACTGGCCTAACTGCGGGGGTGCGCGTCATACGGCGCTCCCGGCCCGCTGGGACCTTCCCCCTAGAAACCTCCCCCTAAGGGCGTCCCCCTAAGAGCTGCAGTCTTCCTCACGTTGAAGGGTGAGGGGTGGGTGAAGCCCTGCAGGCCGGCGCCTAACTTTGAGTCGTCCCTGCCCGCCAGGGTTCGCTCTCAGGAGGTTTTCATGACCCGTTTGTCCGCTCATTTCCGATGGACTGGCTGCTTAGGTGCAGCGCTGCTGTCCACATCCGTCCAGGCCGCCCCGGTCTGCTATCACAACTACGGCGCCATCGACGCGATGAAGCCGAACAAGCTCTTCCTCTACTACCCGACGGCCAACGACGCCACGTTTCCCGCCTACGCGACCAACGTCTCGCCCGCGCGCACCTTCGCCATCGGCTCGCTGCCGGGCGCGCCTGCCGGCACCACCGCCCAGCTGCGCGACCGCATCTTCGACGTGGTGGCCACCGACTACTGCGAGTTCAACGTCCAGGTGCTGCCGCCCACGACGACCAACCCGGACGCGCTGGGCGCGCCGCCGGCGCGGCGCAACATGGTCGCCATCGGCGCGGACACCGACCCCTCACTGTTCGGCATCGCCGAGGCGGTGGACACCGGCGACGCCGACGTCATCGACCACGCCCGCGTCTTCGGCGGCTCCTATGGCGTGTTCTGCAGCGCCGAGCTTTCCGGCGCCAACAACACGCTGGACCGCTGGGCCCTGGGCATCGGCGGCACGGCCGCGCACGAGGCCGGGCACAACTACGGCCTCTCGCACAGCGCGGTGGTGCACACCGGGGAGGACGCCTTCATCCACCACATCATGCCCGCCGGGCCTTCCATGCCCTGTACGAATCGCGTCGGCGAACGCCGCCACTTCAGCGATCAGGACTTCGGCATCCTGGCCAACAACGTCGGCCTGACCCTGCAATCTCTGGCCAACTGGGACTTCGTCAACCCCAATTCCGCCACCGCGTCGCGGCTGCGCATGGAGGTGCTCAGCCTCAGCACCACGCTCACGCCGGTGTCCACCTATACCGGCTCGCTGAGTCCCTGGAACCCGCCCAGCGTGTTGGCGTCCGGCACGCGGACCTTCAAGGGCACCAGCTACCACCGCTACTTCGTAACCTGGCAGTCCGCCAAGGGCTGGGCCAGCCCCAACCAGCCCGGCAGCATCGCCGGCCAGGTGCGCGGCGCCGAGCAGTTCCACGTCGGCACGCATTTCGCGGAAGAGAACATCCTCAACACCACGACCCAGGTGGTCATCGCCGACGCGACCCTGCTGGATGCCGGCGGGTCGGCGCTGCCCCTGCACCCACGCGTGCCCACCTTCGACACCGGCACCCTGTCGGCGGACGGCAACTTCATTCTGGGCCTGGCCAACCTCGCAGCGGCCAATCTGGTGCTGCGCAACTGGCGGGGCTTCGTGCTGCCGCGGCCCGCACACATCGACAGCATGTTGTTCGACCCCACGGGTGGCGTGAAGCTGTTCGACAACCAGCAGGAGCCGATCACGCCATGGCGCCAGCTGCAGTTGCCGACGGCCATGGAACTGCCCGCCGGCTCGACCGACAAGCCCGGCGAAGCCCGCTTCGTGCTCGGCAACCTGCTCAAGGACGGGCACAACGTGCGCATCAAGTTCCGTGGCCAGGTCACGGACGCGACGGTCGGCGCACAGGAAGTCAACCCCGACGTGAAGGGCGCGCTGGCGACGGACCCCTTCCCCGGCGCCTCGGTCTTCCTCGAAGGCGACCTGGTTGAGCCCAATGCGCTGCAGTGGGACGCCGACAAGAAGACCTTCGTCACCAAGGACCTGGTCACCCACGTGTTCCTGCAGGTGGCCGGCAAGCGTGCCAAGCCGGTGGACGGCATCCTGATCGGCCTGCTGCGCGGCAAGGTGGTCTGCGCCAACCTGAACACCCGCCAGTCGGTCAGCGTTCAAGCCAATACCGATGGCAGCTTCGACTGCGAAAAGGCCGGTCTCGTCTCCCTGCACGGGGAGCGGGTGCAGGTCTCGCAGGTAGGCCTGGTCAACACGCAGTTGCCGGCCGTGCAGGTCGGCGGCATGGACATCGCCAAGGTCACCTGCACCAACCTGCGCTCGCGCCAGTCCGTGTCGTTCAAGCCCGAAGTCAGCACCAATGCGCTCGATTGCGTGAAGGCCGGCCTCGGCGTCGAGCAGCAGAGCACGCTGCAGATCACGCAAATCGGCACCGTGCGCTGAAGGCGCCGACCACCCTTTCCTACCCTGTTGTCTGGAGACCCTGATGAAGCAACTCAAATTCACATTGGCCGCACTGAGCCTGGTGGCATCGACGGCGATGGCCGCGGGCGTCACCAATGGCGACTTCACCGGCGGCCTGACGGGCTGGGCCAAGGCCGGCAACGTCGCCGTCGACACCACCAGCCAGTTCGGCGCCCCACCTGCCGGCTTCACCGCCCAGGCCGTGCTCGGCACGGCCGACACGTCCGGCTTCCTGTTCGGCGGCAGCGCGGTGGCCGCAGCCTCGCTGGAATCCTTCGCCGGGCTCGGGGCCGCCTCGCTCAGCGGCATGGGTGCCGTCGTGGGCTCCGGGCTGAGCGCGGACTTCACGGCCGCCGCCGGCGAGCGGCTGATCTTCCAGTGGAAGTTCATGAGCAACGACCCACCGGGCACCCCGGCCGACGACACCGCCTACGTCGTGCTCGACAAGACGACCGTCATCAAGCTGACCAGCGTCAACAGCGCCACCTTCCTGGGCGGCTCGGCCTCGCCGCTGTTCGACGAGACGGCCTACCTGACCTTCACCAGCGCGCCGCTGACCGCCGGGGCACACAGCGTCAGCCTGGGCGTGTTCGACGGCTTCGACGCGCTCGGCGCCTCGGCGCTGGCCGTCGCCGACGTGCACCTGGCGCCGGTGCCCGAGCCGGCGTCAGGCCTGCTCCTGCTGCTGGGCGGCTCGGTGCTGCTGGGCCTGGCCAAGCGCCGCGCCAGCTGAGCGCCAGCGGGCGCGTCACAGCCTCCGGACAGCGGCTGCGGTGAGTCGAAGTGGTCAAAGCGGACCGCTAGACTCGCCGCAGCCTACCTGCCCCTGATCCGGAGACCCCCCATGCCCGCCGACCCCATCCTGCTGGCCCGCCATGAGCAGACCGAGTGCCTGCTGCTGCCCGCGCTGGCCAACCGCCACGGCCTCATCACCGGCGCCACCGGCACCGGCAAGACCATCAGCCTGCAGAAACTCGCCGAGAGCTTTTCCAAACTGGGCGTGCCGGTCTTCATGGCCGACGTGAAGGGTGACCTGACCGGCATCAGCCAGGCCGGCAACCCGAGCGAGAAGCTGCTCGGCGTGCTCAAGGAACGTGGCCTGGAGGCGCCGGAAAAGCTGGCCTGCCCGACGACGCTGTGGGACGTCTTCGGCGAGCAGGGCCACCCGGTTCGCGCCACCGTGTCGGACATGGGCCCGCTGCTCTTGAGCCGCATGCTGGCGCTCAACGAGACGCAGGCCGGCGTGCTGCAGMTGGTGTTCAAGATYGCCGACGACAACGGCMTGCTGCTGCTGGACCTGAARGACCTGCGCGCCATGCTGCAGYAYGTKGGYGACAACGCSAGYSAGTTCACSACSCAGTACGGCAAYGTCWSSGCCGCCAGYGTSGGCGCSATCCAGCGCGGSCTGCTGCAGRTCGARRSCCAGGGCGGYGAMAAATTCTTCGGCGAGCCCATGCTCAACATCRSCGACTTCATGCAGACGGAGTCAGGGCTGGGCGTCATCAACGTGCTGGCCGCCGACAAGCTGATGAACGCGCCGCGGCTGTACGCGACCTTCCTGCTGTGGATGCTCAGCGAGCTGTTCGAGACCCTGCCCGAGGTGGGCGACCTGGAGAGACCCAAGCTSGTGTTCTTCTTCGACGAGGCCCAYCTGCTGTTCAAGGATGCGCCTGACGCCCTGGTCGAGCGCATCGAGCTGGTCGTGCGCCTGGTGCGCTCCAAGGGCGTCGGCGTGTACTTCGTGACGCAGAACCCGCTGGACATTCCCGACGCGGTGCTGGGCCAGCTCGGCAACCGCGTACAGCACGCGCTGCGCGCCTTCACGCCGCGTGACCAGAAAGCCGTCAAGAGCGCCGCCGACACCATGCGCGCCAAGCCGGGTCTGGACATTGCCTCCGCCATCATGGAGCTGGCCGTCGGCGAGGCGCTCGTCAGCCTGCTCGACGAGAAAGGCCGGCCGAGCATCACCGAGCGCGTCTTCGTGCTGCCGCCCGGCAGCCAGATCGGCCCGATCACGCCGGCCCAGCGCCAGCAGCTCATCGCCAGCTCGCTGGTCGCCGGCGTCTACGAGAAGCATCTGGACCGCGAATCCGCCTACGAGAAGCTCGCTGGCAAGCCCGCAGCGGCGGAAGGCGGCCAGGTGTTCAAGGGCGGCCCTGCTGCACCGGCGCCCGCCGACGAAGGCGGTGGCATGCTCGGCGGGCTCAAGGACGTGCTCTTCGGCACCACCGGCCCGCGCGGCGCCCATCACGCCGGCCTGGCCGAGACCGCAGCCAAGTCGGCCGTGCGCAGCATCGGCTCGGCCGTGGGCCGCGAGATCATCCGCGGCGTGCTGGGCAGCATCCTGGGCGGAAGCGGCAGCCGCCGGCGCTGAACGCCGTGCGCCTCGCGCCGCGTCGGCCCCGCTCGTCGCAGACCACTTGCAGCAGTGCTGCAGGCCACATGATGCTGGCCGCATGACCTCCACCGACCGCAACCACGACTGGACGACGCATGTGGGTGGCACCGCCCTCATCTGCGTCGTCGTCGGCCTGCTGAACTTTCTGCTGCAGGGCGGCAGCTTCGGCATTGCGATGCTGTATTCCTTCACCGTCGGCGCGCAGATCTCGCTCTACATCTCGCTGCTGATGGCCGGCGTGGCCCTGCTGCTGCGCCGCCGGGGCGGCGACTCGCCCCAACTGCGCCACGGCTGGGTCGGCTGGGGCTGGGTTGCCCCCTGCGTGCTGCTGGGCGCGCTGGCCGGCTACGCGGGCGGGCTGTGGCTGGGCGACCTCCTCAGCGGCCGGCACGCCAGCCGGCCCTGGGACATGCCCGGCGGCCGCGCGGCAGTGTCGGTGAGCTTCGTGCTGCTGGTGTCGGTGCTGGGCACCTTCTTCTTTTTCTCGCTGTTCAGGCTGAACGCGTTGCGGCTGGAGCAGGCCCAGGCCCAGCGCCAGGCGGCCGAGGCGCGGCTGACGCTGCTGCAGAGCCAGCTCGAACCCCACATGCTGTTCAACACGCTGGCCCATCTGCGCGTGCTGATCAAGCTGCGGCCCGACGAAGCCCAGCGCATGCTGGACCAGCTCATCGCCTATCTGCGCGCCACGCTGCAAGCCAGCCGCGCCATCGAGCACCCGCTGAGCGAGGAGTTCGAGCGCCTGTCGGACTACCTCGCGTTGATGCAGCTGCGCATGGGCGAACGGCTGCGCGTGAAGCTGGTTCTGCCGGCCGAACTGGGGGGCCTTCCCATCCCGCCGCTGCTGCTGCAGCCGCTGGTGGAGAACGCCATCAAGCATGGGCTGGAGCCGCATGTGGAGGGCGGCGAGCTGCGCGTGACGGCGGCGCGCGATGACAAGCGCCTCATCCTTGAAGTGGCCGACAGCGGCGCCGGTCTGGCCACGCCCGGCGAGTTGACTGGCGTCGGGACGGGATTCGGCCTCGCGCAGGTGAAGGAGCGCCTCGCGCAGCGCTATGGCGATACCGCCAGCTTCGCGCTGACACCTCAAACCGGCGGCGGCAGCGTCGCCCGCATCGAGATTCCGACATGACCACCGCCCTGATCGCCGAAGACGAGCCCCTGCTCGCCGAGAACCTGCGCGCCGAACTGGCTGCTGCCTGGCCCGATCTCCAGATTGCCGCCCAGGCCGGCAGCGGCACGGCCGCCGTCGAGCTGGCGCTGCAGCACCGCCCCCAGGTCTGTTTTCTCGACATCCGCATGCCTGGCATGACGGGGCTGGAAGCCGCCCAGGCCATCAGCGAGGACTGGCCCGACGATGCCGGCGCTCTGCCCCTGTTCGTCTTCGTGACGGCCTATGACCAATACGCGCTGCAGGCCTTCGAGACCGCGGCGGCCGACTATCTGCTCAAGCCTGTCACGCCCGAGCGGCTGGCCCAGTGCGTGGCGCGGCTGCAGGCCCGCCTGGCCGAGCCCGAGCAAGTGGCACAAGGCGACGCGACGCTGGCCTCGCTGCGCCAGTTGCTGACCCAGGTGACGGCGCCAGCACCGAGGTTGCGTCATCTGCAGGCGGCCGTCGGCGACGCCATCGAGCTGGTGCCGCTGGACGACATCGTCTACCTGGAAGCCGCCGACAAATACGTGCGCGCCGTGACCGCCGAGCGCGACTACTGGGTGCGCGTGTCGCTGCGCGAACTGCTGCCACAGCTGGACGCCGAGCGCTTCTGGCAGGTGCACCGCTCCACCGTCGTCAACATCGACGCCGTGGCGCGCGCCCTGCGCCAGGAAAACGGCACGGTGCTGCTGGAACTGCGCCTGCGCCCCGAAAAGCTGACCGTCAGCCGCGTGCACGCAAATCGTTTCAAAGCCCTGTAGCCGCGCGATAGCGGGGTTCCGATGAAAACCGTATAAACGGTTTCCATCTTTATGAGCCACGCCCGCAAACCCGCCCCTCCCGAACGCGCCAAGCTCGTGCGCGACGGCTTCACCATGCCCGAAGCCGACTACGCGCTGCTGAAGGAACTCAAGCTGCGCCTGCACGACGTGAAGCGTGAAGCCAAGAAGAGCGAGCTGCTGCGCGCGGGCTTGCAGGCCCTGGCCCAGCTCGACGCCAAGGCGCTGGCCGCCGCGCTGGACCGGCTGGCGCCGGTCAAGACCGGACGGCCACCGAAGGCGGGCTGAGGAGAACACCATGCTCGACGCAACCTACTGGTGGCATCTGCTCTGCGCCATCGCCGGCCTCAACCTGATCGCCTGGACGGCCTCCACCGCCTGGCTGCACCGCAACCGCCCCGACGGCACCACCTGGCCCCACCAGCGCCTGCAGCTGCTGCTGTCGGCGCTTTACGTGCTGGGCTGCGGCTACCGCTCCTTGCTGCCGGTCTTTGACGTGCCGCGCCTCGTCATGGTGGATTCCTGGGCGTCCAGCGTGCTGGTCGGCCGCACCGTCGCCACCATCGCCGAGCTGAGCTTTGCCGCCCAATGGGCACTGCTGCTGCGCGGCGCGGCACTGGCAACCGGGCACCGCTTCAGCCTCCGGGTAGCGGGCGCCGTGCTGCCGCTGATCGCCATCGCCGAGGTCAATTCCTGGTATGCCGTGCTGACGACGCGCAATATCGGCCATGTCGTCGAAGAGACCCTGTGGGGCACGGTCGCCCTGCTCAGCGTGCTGGCGCTGCTGGCCATGTGGCCGCACGCCACGCGAGCGGCGCGGCGCTGGCTGGCCCTGGCCATCGTCGCGGGTGCGATCTACGCGGCCTATATGTTCGCGGTGGATGTGCCCATGTACTGGGCACGCTGGCTGGCCGACGAAGCCGCCGGCCGGGCCTACCCCAGCCTCGTGGCGGGTGTGGCCGATGCCAGCAGCCGCTGGACGGTCTCGCACGACTGGGCGCATTGGCGCAGCGAGGTCGTCTGGATGACGCTGTACTTCAGCGTGGCCGTCTGGATCAGCATTGGGCTGGCCCATGTGCGGCTGCCGCTGCGGGTACAGCAGCCACGTCCTTAGAATCGGCGCACTGCGGGCCTGGAACACGGCCCGCTTCCATTTCCAGAGCCGACGATGAGCAACCCCGCTGCACCCGCTGCACCTGCGACGAACTTCCTGCGCCAGCGCATCGAGAACGACCTCGAGACCGGCGCGTTCGCCGGCCGCCACTTCGCCGGCACGCCGGGCGACGCCGCCCACCACAATGCCGGCCCGCTGGACGAGGCGCGCATCCGCACCCGCTTCCCGCCCGAGCCCAACGGCTATCTGCACATCGGCCACGCCAAGGCCATCTGCCTGAACTTCGGCCTGGCGCGCGACTACGGCGGCGCCTGCCATCTGCGCTTCGACGACACCAACCCCGAGAAGGAGGAGCTGGAGTACGTCAACGCCATCAAGGAGATGGTGCAGTGGCTGGGCTGGTCCTGGGGCGACAACCTGTTCGAGGCCAGCAGCTATTTCGACTTCATGTACGCCGCCGCCGAGGCGCTGGTCAACGCCGGCCATGCCTATGTGGACGAGCAGAGCGCCGAGGACATGCGCGCCAACCGCGGCGACTTCGGCCGCCCGGGCGTCAACAGCCCCTTCCGCGATCGCACGCCGGCAGAGAACCTGGCCCGCCTGCGTGAAATGCGCGATGGTCAGCATGCCGACGGCGCCATGGTGCTGCGCGCCAAGATCGACATGGCCTCGCCCAACATCAACMTGCGYGACCCGACGCTGTACCGCATCAAGCATGCGGAGCACCACGCCACCGGTGACAAGTGGTGCATCTACCCGATGTACACCTTCGCCCACCCGATCGAGGACGCACTGGAGCGCATCACCCACAGCATCTGCACGCTGGAGTTCGAAGACCAGCGCCCCTTCTACGACTGGCTGCTGGAGCACCTGGCCGACCTCGGCATGCTGGCCCGCCCGCTGCCGCAGCAGATCGAGTTCGGCCGCCTGAACCTGAACTACGTCGTCACCAGCAAGCGCAAGCTGCGCCAGCTGGTGGAAGAAAAGCRCGTSAGCGGCTGGGACGACCCSCGYATGCCSACSCTSGTSGGCCTGCGCCGCCGCGGCTWCACGCCGGCGAGCGTGCGCGCCATGGTGGAGGCCACGGGTGCCAGCAAGCAGAACGCCTGGATCGACGACACCGTGCTCGACCAGGCCCTGCGCGCCGACCTCGAGCCGCAGGCGCCGCGCGCCTTTGCCGTGCTGCAGCCGCTCAAGCTCAAGCTGACGAACTACGCCGAAGTCTTCGGTTCCAACGATCACCGCGAGCCCTGCGAGACCGCCGCCCACCCGCACAAGCCGGAGCTGGGTCAGCGCAAGTTCTCGCTCGGCCCCGAACTGTGGATCGAGGCCGAGGACTTTGTCGAAGTGCCGCCCAAGGGCTATTTCCGTCTGTTCCCCGGCAACAAGGTGCGCCTGAAGGCCGGCTACATCATCGAATGCACCGGCGCCGAGAAGGACGCCGCGGGCAACATCACCGCGGCGCTGGCGGCGGTCATTCCCGACACCAAGAGCGGCACGCCGGGCGCGGATGCCGTCAAGGTCAAGGGCACGATTGGCTGGGTTGGGGCACACGAGGCCGTCGCGGCTGAAGTGCGTCTGTACGAGCGCCTGTTTGCAGAGCCCCAGCCCGATGCTGGTGGCCGCGACTTCATCGAGTTCCTGAACCCCAATTCGCTGCGCGTCGTGCAGGCCTTTGTCGAGCCCTCGCTCGCGGATGCGCCGTCAGATGCGCGCTGGCAGTTCGAGCGCCACGGCTACTTCGTCACGGACCGCGTCGACCACAGCGCCGACAAACCTGTTTTCAACAAGATCACCGGGCTGAAGGACAGCTTCTCCAAATAGCCCTCAGTCGCGCGCGCCCCCGCAACGCAGCACGATGGGCACGGCGTATTCGCGGCCGACGACGGCGCGGGCGAACAGATAGTTCTGCCGCGCCCGGTCGCTCAGGGAATCCAGCCGCACGCCACCCTGCGCATCACAGGGAAAGGCCAGTCCGCGGCCGGCCTGGAACAGGGATTCGAAACGCAACTCGTAGTTGTCGCTCATCAGGGGCATGGGGCGTGAGTTCATGGGGCACCTCGTCTTGCTTGCAGACTAGGCGCCGCATGGGGCCCTTGCGCGTGAAAAGGTCGCAGCTGAACTTGCTGCCCCCCGCACTTGACTGCCCGGGCGCCAAGATGTCACGCCCGTAGCATGTCCTAACGCAGCGGCCCGCGCAGCACGTCGATCTGGAAGGGCCGGTCGTTCATCTCGATGAGGGCCGGGCTGGGCACGTTCAGCGTCATCAACCGGCGCTGAGGCAGGTTGAGCAGCGCCAGCGAAGGCTGCAGGTGCTGGCGCAGCAGAGCCTGCAGCGAGCCGTCCGCATAAGCCTGGCGCAGGCCGCGCGCAATGCGCTCGATGGCTTGCTGGTTGCCGGGATGGGTATAGATGTATTGCGGCAGGTCATAGGACAGCAGCAGGCTGTCGTCCAGCGCCAGACCCTTGAGGCCGGTGTGGGCCTGCACCTCCTGGCCGACCTCGAGCACGCTGCGGCAGAACAGGTCGGCCCGGCCGATGGCCACCATCTGGAACAGCGCCTCGTAGCCGTTGGCCTCGGCGACCGTGAAGCCGTTGGCACGCAGGATGTCCGCATCGGCCCAGCCGCGGCCCTGCACGTGGCGCAGCCGCGCCACCGCGCTCAACGTATCGGCCTCGCGCACGACGGCGCGTTGGGGCGTGTGCACGAAGCAGACGCGGTAGCGGTTCACGCCCAGGTGGATGGGAAAGAGCACCGGCACCAGGCCCGCGGCCCGGCCGGCGTCCGGCCCGGTGACGACGAGGAAGTTCGGTGCGGCCTGCTGGGCGGCTTCCAGCAGCGCGCGCCGCTTGTTCATGGGCGCTGACAGCTGCAGGCGGTAAGCGCCGTCGGTCGCGCGCGTCTTGTCCAGCGCCAACTGCACCGCATCGCGGATGTAGGCGTTGCGCAGGTCGGCCTCGCTGTCAGGCGCGCGCAGCGTCAGCGTCAGTTCCTGCGCATGGGCCACTCCGGCTGCCACCGCGAGCAGCGCTGGCAGGCCCTTCAACAGGCGGCGTCTGAGCAGGTCGAGGATGCTGGACACGGGCCGAATGTAGCTCTGCCAGCCAGGCCCGGGAATGGTGGCCACCCCTGAACGGGCACGTTATGGCGCAACTGGCGATCGTGACTTCCTCCACGCATTTCCACCCTCAGCGCCGCGCCCTTGCAATTGCTCACAATCCGCCCGCAACGGCCTCCCTAGCATCGCGTTCGGCTCTCTTTCGGGGGCCCTCGAACCCCATGCCGGCCGCCACAACCAATCCGCCCCAACAACCTGCCCAGCCGCGGCTGCTGAGTGGCGCGGGCGGCCGCTCGGGCACCACGGCGACCGAGGCGACGTCCTTCGCCGCCACGATTCCCTTCAACCGGCCCCAACCGGCAACCGCGCGTGCGGCGGCGGCACCCGCGCCTGCCAGCGGCGCGCTGCCGCGCTGGGCCAAGGGCGTTGTCATCGGCGGCGTGCTGCTGGCCGTGGCCATGCCGGCCTCGGTGCTGATGTCGCGCTCCATGCTCGTGCAGGAAGCCCTGACCGAGCAGAGCAGCTCCAAGGCGGCGATGGTCTGCACCGGCGGTGAAGGGAAAGCGGTCGACGACTCCAGCCTGCTGGGCTGGCTGTTCGGCGGCTCCTACTTCAGCTGCGGCGACTGGGAGACGCGCGAGGCCCGCGTGCAGCGCGATCGTGATCGCGATCAAGCCAACTACATGGCCCGCGAACGGGCCAAGCAGGGGCTGAATTAGAGGGCCTGTTAGCGCCACGGCAATGGGCCGCGTTGTGGCCAGAAAGGCCGCAGGCACGACAGCAGACCGTAAGCTGGGCTCATGCCCAGCGAGGATCTGCAACACAGCATGCGGTCTTTCTGGCCGCAACCCTTCGGGAAGGCCCGCCGCAAGGGGCCACTCGTTGTTGCAGCCCTGGCCCGCACGCGAGTGCGGGCGGCGCGCTGCGTCTAGATTGGCCCCTTGCGGCGGGCCTTCGCGACCCATTGCCGTGGCGCTAACAGGCCCTATTCCAGGTCGGCCATCCGGCGGACCTTGACCTTGCGCCCCTTGAGCTTGCCGAGCGACAGTCGGCGCACCGCCTCCTTGGCAATGCCGCGCTCCACGGCCACATAGCTGTGGAAGTCGGTCACGTTGATCTTGCCGATCTGTGTGCCGGCAAAGCCGGCCTCGCCGGTCAGCGCACCCAGAATGTCGCCAGGGCGGATCTTTTCCTTGCGGCCGCCCAGGATCTGCAGCGTGTCCATGGCCGGCAGCAGCGGGCCGCCGGGAGCGTCCTGAAGGCTATCCAGCGGCTGCCACTTGAATTCCTGGCCTTGCAGCTGCTCGATGCGGCCGATGCGGCCCATCTCGTCCAGGCTGGCCAGGCTCAGGGCCAGACCTTCCGCACCCGCCCGGCCGGTGCGGCCGATGCGGTGCACGTGTTGCTCCACATCGGCACTGATGTCGACATTGATGACGCAGGCCAGGTTGGCGATGTCCAGGCCCCGCGCGGCCACGTCGGTGGCCACCAGCACCGAGGCGCTGCGGTTGGCGAACTGGATCAGCACCTGGTCGCGATCGCGCTGCTCCAGGTCGCCGTGCAGGGCCAGCGCGATGAAGCCTTGCGCCGCGAGCACGGCCTCCAGGTCGCGGCATTGCTGCTTGGTGTTGCAGAAGGCGATCGTCGATTCGGGCCGGAAGGCGCGCAGCAGGCGCGGCACGGCGTCCAGGCGCTCGCCCTCCCCCACCTCGAAGGCGATCTGGCGGATGGTGGACGCGGCGGCACTCGTTGAACCCGCGACCTTGACCGTCTGCGGCTCGCGCATGAACTTGGCGGCGATCTCGGTCACGCCTTCGGGGAAGGTGGCCGAGAACAGCAGCGTCTGCCGGTTAGCGGGCGCTCGCTTGGCAATCGCCTTGATGTCGTCCAGGAAGCCCATGTCCAGCATGCGGTCGGCCTCGTCCAGCACCAGGGTGTTCAGCGCCGACAGGTCCAGCGTGTCGCGCTCCAGGTGGTCGATGAGGCGCCCCGGCGTGCCGACGACGATGTGGGCGCCGAAGGACAGGCTCTCGATCTGCGGCTTCATGGGGTTGCCGCCGCACAGGCTCAGCACCTTGATGTTGTCGGCCGCGCGGGCCAGGCGGCGGATCTCCTGGGTGACCTGGTCGGCCAGCTCGCGCGTGGGGCAGAGCACCAGGGCCTGCACGCGCGGCAGGTCGGCCTTCAGCCGATGCAGCAGCGCGATGGCGAAGGCGGCCGTCTTGCCCGAACCGGTCTGCGCTTCGCCGATGACATCGCGGCCCGCCAGGGCCAGCGGCAGGCTGCCCGCCTGGATGGGCGTCATCTGCGCATAGCCGAGCTGGCCGAGGTTGGCCAGCATGGCGGGGCTGAGAGGCAGGCGGTCGAAAGCGGTATCGGTCATACCGCGATTGTCGTTGGGGCTCAACCGCCGGCTCGTTTGACCGTCCAGCCCTCGGGCCGCGCCTTCAGCCAGGCCAGCACCTTGTCGAGGTGGTCGCCCTGGATCTCGACGACGCCGTCCTTGACCGTGCCGCCGCTGCCGCACAGGGCCTTTAGCTGTTTGCCCAGGACCGTCAGCGCCGCATCGTCCAGCGGCAGGCCCTTGATGACGGTCACGCCCTTGCCTTTGCGGCCCGCCGTCTCGCGGCTGACGCGCACGATGCCGTCGCCGGCCGGCCGCTGCTTGGCCTTGCAGACGCATTGCGCGATGGGCTGACCGCAGCCGGGGCAGACCCGGCCGACGTCCGTCGAGTAGACCAGCGTCATGGCTTCAGGTGCCGCTCGAAGAAGGCGTCCATCGTGCGGTAAAGGTGCAACCGCGCCGCGCGGCCGGCAATGCCGTGGGCCTTGCCGGGGTAGATCTGCAGGTCGAAGGTCTTGCCGGCGGTCTGCAGGGCTTCGACGAGGCGCAGCGTGTGCTCGAACAGCACGTTGTCGTCGGCCGTGCCATGCATCAGCAGCAGCGGTTTGCTCAGCAGCGACGCGCGCGCCGGCAGATTGGCGCTGGCGTAGGTGGCCGCTTTACCCCCCTCCGGCATGCCGAGATAGCGCTCGGTATAGGCCGTGTCGTAGAGCGTCCAGTCGGTCACCGGCGCAACGGCGACGGCGGCCGCGAACGGCGTGTCGGCATCCAGCATCGCCCGCGCGCCGAGAAAGCCGCCATAGCTCCAGCCGAAGAAGCCGATGCGCGCCGCGTCCACGCCCGGCACGCGGCCGGGCAGCTGCCGCACGGCCGCGAACAGGTCGGCCACCTCGTGCTGGCCGAAGCTGCGGAAATGGGCGCGCGTGAAGGCGCGGTCACGGTGCTCCATGCCTCGCACGTCCAGCATCAGCACGCCATAGCCGCGCTGCTGCCAGTAGGCGATCAATGGCATGTCGCGGCCCCAGCCCCAGTTGACCGTCGCGGAGCCCGGGCCGCCATAGGCCAGCACGATGGCGGGATGCTTGCCCTGGCCGGGACGGCTGGCGGGCGCGAAGAAGAAGGCATTCAACGGCGTGCTGCCGTCGGCCGCCGTCAGGTCCAGTGCCAGCGGGATGTTGGCGAAGGCCTCCAGCGCCGGGTCGGGCGCATCACCGGCCAGGGCGATGGCACCGTCGCGGCCCAGGCTGCGCAGTTCCAGCCGCGGTGGCTGGCCCCAGGCCGAGCGGGTGACGAGCAGCCGGGCGCAGGCTCTGTCGGCCTTGGCATCGCGCCACTGGCGTTCAGCCATGCCTGACAAGGCTTGGGCCTTGCCCCCGGCCAGCGGCTGCAGGTAAAGCTCCCTGGTCTTGCCGCGGTCGCCGGCGGCGGCGAAGACGACGCCTCGCTCGCCCACGCACACCGCATGCGCCACCGCTTCGGCCTGCTGCGTCAGCGGCGTGCGCTGCCCGGTCGCACGGTTGACCAGCAGCAGCTGGCGACGGCCCGTTGCCTCGCTGGACCAGAGCAGGCCGCGCGGCGTCTCGATGAGATCGTCATGGACTTCGACCCAGGCCGCATCGGTCTCGACGGTGATGTCGTGCGCCGCGGCATTGGCCTTGAACTCGGTCAGCGTCAGCCGCGTCTGGTCGCGGTTGAACCATTGCAGCCAAGGCGTGCCGTCGGCAAACCAGCCGGCGCGGGAGATGTACTCGGCGCCGGTCGGCAGCTGCAGCGCATGCGCTTCAGCGGTGGCAACGCCGATGACAAAGGCGGAGACCTGGGCATTCGCTTCACCGGCAGCCGGATAGCGTTGCTCCGTCATCTCGGTGCGGTCCGCAAAGATCTGCGCCCGCGTCTTCAAGCCCACGCGCTGTTCGTCGACGCGCAGCGCCAGCAGCTGACGCCCATCGGGGCTCCACCAGAAGCCGCGATGCCGGCCCAGTTCCTCCCCGGCAATGAACTCGGCCAGGCCCCAGGTCACACGGGGATTCATGCGCGCACCGAACAGCGGGCGCGGTTGGGCGCCGGCCTGAAGGGGCAGCACCATCAGCTCGCCGCCCTGCACATAGGCCAGGGTCTTGCCGTCGGGGGCGCAGCGCGGGTCCTGCTTGGGTGCGTCGGGCGTGTTCGTCAGGCGCTGCGCCTCAGGGCCCCCGGCGCTCAACTTGACCAGATAGAGGTCACCCGACAGCGGAAAGAGCAACGCGCTGTCGTCGCTGCCGCACCACTGGTAGCCGGTGATGCCGCGCTGGCTGATGCGCTGGCGCTCCAGCGCCATCTTCTCGGCCTCGCTGAGCTTCTGCGCGGCGCCGCCGAGCAGGTCGGCTGCGCTGACGAGCTTGCGCGGCTCGCCGCCGGCCGCGGGTTGGGCCCACAGCTCCAGCACCTCGCTGTCCGCCGCCGACGGGCGCAGTAAGCTGACCCATTGCCCGCCGGGCGAGATCTCGGCCTGGCGCGGCAGGCGGCCGGCGAGCGGCGGGTCAGCGGTGAGGCGTTCGAGGGTCAGGGTCTGGGCCGAGGCCGCGCTTGTGACGCAGAGGGCGGCCAGCAGGGTCATGAGGATCTTCATCACGACATGCTAGCCGCGCCTCGGTCCAGGGCTCAGGCAGGCACGGCCGCGGTCGCCAGCTCGAAGCCCTCGTCCAGCCAGCCGGTGATGCCGCCGGCCATGATCTTCACCGGCCGGCCCAACCGCGCCAGGCGCAGCGCGCCGCGGGCTGCGCCGTTGCAGTGCGGGCCGGCGCAGTAGGTCACGAAGAGGGTGTCCTTGGGCCAGACAGCCAGCTTGCTCTCGACAAGCTTGCCGTGCGGGAAATGGATGGCGCCTGGCACATGGCCGCGGGCGTAGAGCTCGGCCGAGCGCACGTCCAGCAGCACGAAATCGGCGCCCTGGGTCAGGGCATCGTGCACGTCCCAGCAGTCGGCTTCGAAGGTGAACTCAGCGGCGAAGTGCGCCTCGGCCAGATGGGCGGGCGCGGCGGGAATGGCGGTGACTTGGCTGGGCATTTCGGCTCCTGGTTGATGGCGTCGTCATCGTGCCCAGCGGGGCGCTGCGCCACAATTGGCGCACATGACAAGCATCGACAAGATTTCGCCAACGACGACGGGGCCGCTTGTCGTCGCGCCGGTCTACGACGGCCTGTGCACCTTCGAGTTCGCCATTGCCGCCGAGGTCTTTGGCCTGGCGCGGCCGGAGATGGGCCCGAGCTGGTATCGCTTCGCCAGTGCCGCCATCGAGCCCGGGCCGCTGCGCGCGCACGGCGGGCTGAGCGTGATGAGCGACGGCGGCATCGAGCTGCTGGACCAGGCCGACCTCATCGTCATGGCCGGCTGGAAGGGTGCCGACGTGCCGGTGCCCGAGGCGCTGGCCGGGCGGCTGCGCAAAGCCTGGCAGCGCGGCGCGCGGCTGGCATCGATCTGCTCGGGCGCCTTCGTGCTGGCCGCCACCGGCTTGCTGGACGGCCGCCGCGCGGCCACGCACTGGCGCTATGCCGACAAGCTGCGCGAGCGCCACCCGGCCATCGACGTCGATGCCGGCGTGCTCTATGCCGAGGAGGACCGCGTCTTCACATCGGCCGGCAGCGCGGCGGGCATCGACCTGATGCTGCACCTCGTGCGCAGCGACTTCGGCGTGGAAGCCGCCAACAGCGTCGCGCGCCGGCTGGTGATGCCTGCGCACCGCGGCGGCGGGCAGGCGCAGTTCATCGAGCGGCCGGTGCCGCGCGACCGCACGAACCGGCTGTCCAGCCTGATGGACCAGGTGCGCGCCGACCTGCGCACGCCGTGGACGCTGGAGCGCATGGCCGCGGCCGGCGCCATGAGCCCGCGCACGCTGCTGCGCCGCTTCACTGACGCGACAGGGCAGTCCCCCGGCGACTGGCTGATCGCCGAGCGCGTGGCCGAGGCGCAGCGGCTGCTGGAGGCCAGCAGCCTGCCCGTCGAGAGCGTCGCGGCCGAGGCTGGCTTTGGCAGCGTGCAGGCGCTGCGCCACCACTTCCAGGCGCGGCTGGGGCTGGCGCCGCGGGCGTATCGGAGCAGTTTTGGGGTGGCCCGCTTGAGCGAGGGGCTAGGCGTCAGTCCGGGCCGGTTGCGCGGATGACAACATAGTCTTGCCTCTTCTCGTCCCAGTGGGACTCAGAGCTGATGACGACCGAAGATTCTTGCGCAAACACCTGGAATAGGCGGAGTAGGTCGTCGATGCGAAATTCGTAAGCCCACTTATGTCGCATGTAATCGGAGAACACCAGCATTCCTGCGAAAGCCTTTTCCTCTGACCATGTCTGCATCCAGTAATAGTGGATGAGTTGGTTGCACACATCCATGGCAGACAGCGAGACTGGTTCCGGGCGATTCATGTCGAATCGATCCTCTGGCCAACCAGAGCCCGTGTAGGTAAACGGACGATTCCCGACCTTCTTGTAGCGCACCGCTGGCATGAGAGTGCCACGCGCAGCATCATTGACTTTTGGTCGTTCGAGAAGCGAACGCACTTGGAACGCCACGAGCATCAGCTTCCGTTCGTATAGGACCAATTGCTTTTCAGACCACCGACCGTAACGCTGTTGTCGCTTGAGCCAAGAAAGCTCCGAACGTAGCTCTGCGCGCCAGTATCTCGATTCGATCATCTTTCAGATTAGGTAGGGGAACTGCGACGGTGCTTCTTCTGACGCCTAACGTACGAAATCAGCGAACGGCGAGGCCGTCCAAGGCAGCGAAGGGTTGAACATGACTACCTCACCGCTGCTGCGATTGCCGAGCCGAGTGCCGGACCAGCGGTGATAGTGGCAGTAAAAATCTGACCAACCAACTGCTTAGCAGCATCACCGGTGGCACTCAGGGCCCCGGCCTTAAGGGCGGTTTTGATTTGGGATGCAAGCGCCGGCTTCTTGTCTAGCGAATTGGGAACTTGACCCAAAACCGTCAGCCCCTTCATCGTGAGTTGAACGTGAAGAAACGCGGTGCCATCCAAGTAATGATTCGCGTACTGGACAAATCCCTCGGCGGCAAGAAACTTGATCGCTTCGAACGTTGCCTCAAGGTCGTTAAACGATGGTTCCGGCGGAAGTGTTCCTGGCGCCGCAGCTTCGGCGACCTCTACCGTTTTTAGCTCAATCGGCACTGGAAATGCGTCATGGAGCTGATCTAGCGTCACAAGAACGACACGGTTGAAGTGTTCGATGTTCATTGGTGTGCTCATGGTCGGCGATCCGTCCCCAGTGATGTTCAATGTGCAAGCTCAGCGGGCGGCGAAGCCGTCCGCTGCAGAGCAAGGTTAGCCGTCATCTACACGATGGTGAGGAGTTTTTTTGCTAAGGTTTCATGCACGTCAGCAAGCGCCATTTGGACGGTTCCGATGTACATATCGAATCGGGTGTCGCTGCGGAAACTGCTTCCTATTATTCCCCCATGAACACTCCAGTTCCGCATGGCATAGATCAGTAGCGGAAGGTCAAGAGCCGAAAAGTTCCCGGAGGTCAACGCGTTCCGAATTACCTTCCCAGTGGCCATGTTCTGGACATCAGACGGCGTGTACTTATAGAAGAGCGAGTGCAGCGTCGTGACTGTCTGACCGGCCGGAACTCCGGGAACTCTCGTGTTGATATGGATCGCAAGAAGCTGTTGTAACGCAGACTCCTGGTCGGCTGCGGTGGCAGCGGTAAGCCCGGCCTTGCCATAAAGAAATCGGAAGCGCTGGAGTTCGCTCTTTGCCGTTGTCCCGCCAAACAGATTCAGTATGGACGGTCTTGAGAAGAGCGCGTTCATCCCCGACCAAGCCAAATTAAATCTCACCATTTCAGTCACCCCAGGTGACCTTGCCGACTTGTTGAGGAACTTACTGTCATAGTTCAATGGATGCAAGTGACTTGCCCTGCGAGTCCAATCAATGGCCACGCCCAACCCAATCAGTCGTTCCGACTCTTCCTCTGTTTGAACTTTCGGATCGGTCAACCGCCTTTCCAGGTTTTTTGCCGCTTTTGCGTAGGTCTGACTAGCATTTTCGAATTTATCTTTTGCAGTTGTCACAAATACTCCTGTGATGGGTAAGTACCAGTTTATCCAGCACGCCGTGCTGAATACCCCGCCGTGTGCCGCTTAACCAGGTCCACGCGGTTCGTCCTAAGTCATTGTTGTAGATGAACAATTCGTCCGGCGCACTGAAGATCAGCGTCATTAAATTGATGTAGAAAGCGGCAATCGTCGATGCGACTTTGCCATCGGCGCTGCAAAGCGGCCCCTGCACCGCCGAAGCGAGCCCCGCTCCTACCGCCGCAACACCACCCCCTCCACCGCCTCATCCCCCAGCGCCCTGCCCTCGGCCTCCAGCGCCGCGGTGATGTCGCTGCCCAGCAAGGCCCGGCCGGCGTCCAGCGCGCCGTCCAACGCGCGCAGCTCCAGCGGGTCCAACGCCGTGTCATTGGCCGTCCAGCGGCCGCGCACATGGCCGGCGAGGCGGCAGGCGGCTTCGATGCGGCCCTGGGCCACCAGCAGCGGCAGGATGCCGAGCCAGGCCACCGTCGTGCCGAAGCGCCGCTGCGCGGCCAGGGACCGCGGCAGCAGGGCCTGCGCTTCGTCCAGCCGGCCCAAACCGACGAGCGCCTCGACGAGGGCGTTCAGCACCCAGGGCAGGCTACCGTTGCTGCCGCTGCCGTCGGCGTCCAGCACCTCCAACAGTGCGCGGGTGCGTGTGGCGCCTTCCTCGAAGCGGCCCAGGCGCACCAGCGTCAGGCAGATGTTGTTCTCGGCCACCTGCACGCGCTGTGACTGGCCGAGCTCGCGGGCGGCGAGCTGCTCGCGCTCCATGCAGGCGAGCAGTTCGGTGGTGTCGCGGCGCAAGCGGGCCACCACGGCCAGCGCGCCGTTCAGGCGCAGCCGCGTCGGGGCCGAGTCGTCGCCCGCGGCCAGCTCGCGCAGCAGCGTGCAGGCCTCGTCCAGCTCGGGCGCGTCCTCGGTGAAGGCGCGCACCCAGTGGGCCGCGGCGATGAGCAGTTCGGCGGGGTTGCCCAGCGGCCGCCAGAGGTCGACGGCCTTGCGCGAGACCGGCACGGCGCGCGGGTCGCTGCGGATGAGCAGCAGGTAGCCGAGCATGGACCACCACAGCGCCTGCACCGGCGCTGGCACCGCCTCGCCGCGGGCCTCCATCGCCGGCTGCAGAGACAGCATCCACTGCGTCACCTCGTGGCGCCAGACGGTGAACACCATCACGCGGGCGGCGCGGGCGCCGATCTGCGCGGCGGTGGCGAGGTCGTGCTCGCGCGCCCACAGGAAGGCCTCGCGGACGTTCTGCATGTCGGCCAGCCAAAGCGCCGCGTCGTCGCTGGGTGCAATCAGCGCCAGCACGGCCGCGGCATGGCGGCGGCGCGCGGAATGGCCGTCGGCGTCGCCCAGCCGCGCCAGCGCATGGGCGCGCATCGTCTCCAGCAGGCGGTAGCGTGGCGGGTCTTCGCTGGCGACGCTGACGAGGGAGCGCTCCACCAGCGTGGCCAGGCCATCGACGACATCCCAGCGGCTGGTGTGCTCGTCGCTGCTGAGCGTGACGGCCAGGTCCAGCGTGAAGCCGCCGGCGAACACGCCCAGCGCGCGATAGAGGCGCTGCTCGGCCGGCTCCAGCAGGCCGTGGCTCCAGTCCAGCGCGTCGAGCAGGGTGCGGTGGCGGGCCGATGAATCGCGCCGGCCACGGGACAGCAGCGCGAAGCGCTCGGCCAGCGCGTCGTGCACGGCCTGCAGGCCCATCAGCGGCACGCGCGCGGCGGCCAGTTCCAGCGCCAGCGGCAGGCCGTCAAGCTGCCGGCACAGCGCGGCGAGCAGCGGGAGCGACCTGGCGGACACGTCGAAGCGTGCGTCCACCGCGCGGATGCGGGCCACCAGCAGCGCCAGCGCGCCCTCGCGGGGGTCGGGGCCGTCGACGCCCTCGGCCACGGGCAGCGGCTCCAGGCGCAGCAGGCGTTCGCCGGCCACGCCCAGCGGCAGCTGGCTGGTGACGAGCAGGCGCAGCCGGGCCAGCGTGGCCAGCTGGGCGGCCCACTCGGCGCAGACCGCGGCGAGGTGCTCGGCGTTGTCCAGCACCAGCAGCAGGTCGTCGTCGGCCGGGATCAGGCTGAGCAGCTGGGGCAGCGCCTCGCCCGGGCTCAGCTGGCCGCCGAAGGCACGGGCGATGCCGTCGGGCAGTTGTGCGGGCAGCGTCAGCGGCGCCAGGTCGACCCAGGAAGCGCGGCCCTGCCAGCGCGCCAGCGCCTCGCGCACCAGGCTGCTTTTGCCCACGCCGGGGCTGCCGACGACGCTCACGCAGCCGGGCGCGGCCAACGCCTGGCGCAGGCGGGCCAGGTCGGCGTCGCGGCCGAACAGCGTGGTTGTGGCGGGCGCGGGCGGCGGCGCATCAGCGGCCTGTGGGTCGTCGTGCAGCGCGGCCGTGAAGCGGTAGCCGCGCCCGGGCACGGTGGCGATGGCGTCCTCGCCCAGCAGGCGGCGCAGCGCGTTGACCTGCACGCGCAGGTTGCCCTCTTCCACCACCAGCCCGGGCCAGACGCGCTCGATCAGCTCGGCCTTGGTGAACAGCTCGGCGGGCCGGCCGGCCAGCGTGAACAGCAGGTCCAGCGCGCGGCCGCCCAGGGCCGAGGGCTCGCCGTCCACCAGCAGCCGGTACTCGGCCGGGCGCAGCTCGAAGCGGCCGCCCGGGCCGAAGCGCAGCGGCTGGGTCGGCGGGTGGGCGGGTTCGGTGGCAGGCAAGGCGGCTCCGGTGATTGCGCCGGGCACTGTAAAGCCGCCGGTTTAACAACGTTGAACAACCATCGAACCGCGCCTGCCGCGAGCATTCGTCCCACAGCAACACGTCACCCAGGAGCCGCAATGACCGAACCCGAAGTCTCCGTTCCCGCCATCATGCGCAACTACCACGAGGTGCTGCGCAACGACCTGGCCAAGGTGCTGGCGCCGCTGGCCGAACGCGGCGACCTGGGCGGCTTCGCGCCGGCTTGGGGCGCCTATGTCGATGCCATCGCCGTCCATGCGGCCATGGAGGACGGCATGGAGGGCGCGGGCGGCGGCATCACGTCCATGCTGGACCTGCATTTCGACGGCGCTGCAAACGCGGCGATGTTCCGCGCCGAGCATGTCGACGAGCACGAACTGCAGGCCGCCGTGACGCGTGCCATCCCGCTGGGCGTCGGCGCGCTGCGCGATGCCTTCGCCGCCTACCGCGCCTGCGCCGAGGCGCACCTGCTGCACGAGGAGGACATCATGATGCCCCTCGTCAACCGCCTGCCCAAGGAAGGCAAGGCCGCCCTCTTCGCCCAGTGGTGCGTGTCGGCCGGCATCGCCCACGGCGGCTTCGACCACCTCGTGGCCCACGGCGTCGCGTCGCTGGCCGCCTTCGGCAGCACCAAGAACTCGCCCGTCGGCGCCACGCGCGTGTTCGTGCACTCGCTCAAGACCGTCTGCACCCCCGAGCAGTGGGCGCGCTACGGCCCGATCGCCCGCCGCGCGATCCCGCCCGAGGTCTGGGCGGGCGTGCTGGCCGAAGTCCCGAGCCTGGCCGCCTGATTTCCATAGACCTGTTTCGATCAAGCTCATGCGGAACAGGCCCTTGCTTCCTTCCTATCATGGGGCCTGCTAACACTGCGGCAATGGGCCGCGAAGGCCCGCCGCCGGGTGCCAATCAAGGCGCAGCGCGCCGCCCGCACTCGCGTGCGGGCAAGCGATGCAACGCCGAGTGGCCCCCGGCGACGGGCCTTCCCTTCGGGTTGTGGCCAGAAAGGCCGCGAGCGGCGTTGCAAATCCTCGCCGGGTGCCCAACCCCATTGCCGCAGTGTTAGCAGGCCCCACCCCCACCCAAGCCCCCAACGGAGACCATCATGTCCCTGCGCATCAACGACAYCGCCCCCGACTTCACCGCCCAGACCACGCAAGGCGAGATCAAGTTCCACGACTGGATCGGCGACAAGTGGGCCGTGTTGTTCTCCCACCCCAAGGACTTCACGCCGGTGTGCACGACCGAGCTGGGCTATATGGCCAAGATCGAGCCCGAGTTCACCAAGCGCAATGCCAAGCTGATCGGCCTGAGCGTGGACCCGGTGGACAACCACCACCGCTGGGCCGCCGACATCGAGGAGACCCAGGGCCATCTGCCCAAGTACCCCATGATCGGCGACAGCGACCTGCATGTCGCCAAGCTCTACAACATGCTGCCGGCCGATACCGAAGGCACGTCCGAGGGCCGCACCGCGGCGACCAACGCCACCGTGCGCTCCGTCTTCATCGTCGGCCCGGACAAGCGCATCAAGCTGATGCTGACCTACCCGATGACCACGGGCCGCAACTTCGACGAGATCCTGCGCGCGCTGGACAGCATGCAGCTGACCGCCAAGCACAAGGTCGCCACACCGGTGAACTGGAAGCAGGGCGACGACGTCATCATTGCCGGCTCGGTGAGCGACGAGGACGCCAAGACGCTGTTCCCGGCCGGCTGGAAGGCGCCCAAGCCCTATCTGCGCATCACCAAACAGCCCACCTGAGACCCGCACGCCTGGGCTTCCAGGCGGTGCAGCGGCGCGCTGTAGTAGGGGCTGACACCCGGTTGGGTGGCCAGCGCCGTGCGGGCCAGCGCGACCCAGCGCGCGGCCTGGTCGCGGTCGCCAGCGCGCCAGGCGCACAGCGCGGCCACGCCGTGCAGGCGCGCGATCTGCGGCGCGGCCGGGTGGTGCGGCAGGCTCAACGCGGCGACGAAGGCGCGCATGCGGGCCAGGCCAGCGCGGGCGTCCGGCTGCAGGCACTGGCCTTCAGCGCGCAGCAGCTCAGGCCCGGTGGCGAAGCCGGCCGTCAGCATGGCGTCCTGCGGCTTGGCCTCATGGCGCGTCGCCAGCGCCAGCGCCTGGCGGGCCAGCGCCTGGCGGGCCAGCGCCGCGTCGCCGCTGTCGACAAGGACCCGGGCGCGGGCCTCGCGCAGCACCTCTTCGTACCAGGCCGGGTCGTGCCCGGCGCCGCGCAGCGCTTCGGGCGCCGGCGCTTCGTCAAGAAAACGTAGCGCGCCGGCCATCTCACCCGCCATGCTGGCGTTCAGCGCCTGCAGGCGGATATCTCCGGCCAGCAGCGGATGCAGGCCCTTGCCGGCCGCTACACGGGCCTGGCGGCGCAATGCAAAGCGCTGGGCCGCCAACTCGTGCTGCCCGCGCTCCATGGCCGCATCACCGGCACGGCCGTGCGCAATGGTCAGTTCGACCGGCCGGTGCAGCAGCGGCAGGCGCTGCGTGTAGTCGGCCTCCACCAGCGGCGCGCCCTGCGCCACGTCGCCCCAGTTCAACAGCAGGCGGCCCAGATGCCCCTGCACCTGGGCGAGCAGCAGCGGCGGCACACCGTCGCCCAGGGCGCGCAGCCGTTGCAGGCAGGCCTCCAGCTCGGCGCGCACGCGCTCGAAAGGCAGCGACAGCGTCGTCGCATACATGGCCGACCAGACGTTGGCCGCGCCGACCTCCGCGCGCACCGCGTACAGGCCGCCGCGCTCGCGCAGCGTGGCCAGCGCCGGCGCTAGCAGGGCCAGGGCGTCGTCGTGCCGACCCTGCTGGGCGGCCCAACGCGCGCCACGCAGGCCGGCCTCGGCGGCGGCCAGCGTGTCCTCGCCTGCAGCGGCGGCGCGGAACTCAACCAGGGCCTCGGGCTCATGGCCACGGCGGTTCAGCAGCTCGCCGCGCAGCAGGTGGCGCCACGCCTGCCCAGCGGCATCGGCTGGCGCGGGCAGGCGCGCCAGCAACGTCTCGGCCTCGTCCATGCGACCGAGATCGACGAGGGCACGCGCCTTCAGCAGGCCGGTGTCCACGTCGCCGGGCGTGTCGGGCAGGGCCGCCAGCACCTCGTCCGGCCGCCCGGCGTCAAGCCGCGCACGCCCCAGGCGCTGCGCAGCCGCGCGTGTCTCGTCGGCCGGCGCGGCCTGGGCACGCAGCGAGGCCAGTTCACGCTCCCGCAGGTTGACGGCCAGTGGCGCGGCCCCCATGGTTTCGTAGGCATCGCCCAGCACGCGGTAGAGCCGGGCCCGCTGGGCGGGATCGCCGGCAAAGCGCTGCTCAATCAGCTGAGCGCCGCGCTCCAGCAGCGGCACTTCGCCGTCGCCGTGAGGATGACGGGCCTGCGGCTCGGCGCCAAAGCGGAACATCTCGGCGACGAAGGTCGTGGCCACGTTCTCGCGCTCGGCGGCCAGAGCAGCGCGCTGGCGCTGGCCAGCCAATTGCACGGCCAGGACGCCGATCACAACCAGCACGCCGCCAGCCAGCATCGCGGCACGACGGCGACGACGCAGCAACAGGCCCAACCGCCGCAGCGGCGCCGCAGGGCGCGCCTGCACCGGCTCCTGACGCAGCCAACGCTCGACCTCGTCGGCAAGCGCGTCGGCGCTGGCGTAGCGCCGGCCCGGCTCCGTCGCGCAGGCGCGGGCGACGACAGCGGCCAGGTCGGCATCGCCCGCCTCTGCCACCAACTCGCCCAGCATGACGCCCAGTGCATAGACGTCGACTTGCACGCTCAGCTCACCGCCCAGCAGCAACTCGGGCGCCGCGTAACGCGGCGTGCAGGCCGGCGGCGGCGCGCCCGGGCCGACGACGCCCAGCACGGCGGCGATACCGAAGTCCAGCAGATGCGGCCGGCCCTCGGCGTCGACCAGCACATTGGCCGGCTTCAGATCGCGATGCAGCACCAGGCGGCCGTGGGCATACGCCAGCGTGCGGGCGATCGTCACGAACAGGCGCAGCCGCGCCGGCAGCGCCAGTCCGGCGGCCGCCTCGTCCAACGGCCGCCCCTCGACGTAGGCAATGGCCAGATACGGCCGCGGCTGGCCGTCGGGGCCGGGCTCCAGGCCGGCGTCGTACAAACGCGCGATGCGCGGGTGCTCCAGGCGGGCGACGAGACCGGTCTCCCGGGCAAAGGCCTCGCCGTCAGCCCAGTGCCCGCGAGGCAATTTCAGCGCCACCTGGCGCTCGAACAGGCCGTCAGCCCGATCGGCCAGCCACACCTCGCCCATGCCGCCGCGGCCCAGCGGGCGCAGCAGCCGATAGGGCCCGACACGCTCGCCCGCCCGCAGAGCGAGCGGTTCTGCCAGGCCTGGCAGCGCAGCGAGGAAGCCCTCGTGCTCCCCGGCGTCATGGCGATCCAACATCTGCGCCAAACGCTCGCGCAGCGTCCCCAGGGGCAGCGCCGCCAGCCAGGCCGGGCGCGCCGCGGGCGCCAGTTCCAGGCCCTCGTCCAGCAGTTGGCTCAGCGTGCGCAGCTCGTCGAGGGACATCGCAGTCATGCGCCGCAGTTTGCGGTCGGCAGGCCGCCCGTGCCGTCCCCMACTCGGTGGACAGCGGGCGGCCTGGCCTGCGCCGTTGCGTCAGACCGCCGTCATGACCGGGTCGATGAGGCGGCGCTCGCCCGCAACCAGGACCTGTGCCGCTGTAGGTGCAGGCCTGCACAGGCGCATGGCCGAGACCGATGTCGCCGACGGAGCGGGCCGGACAACATCAGCCTGTTGCACAGTTGCAGGAGACACCGCATGCCTGACCTGACCTCCGCCACCGAACTGGCCTCCCGGGCCAAGACACCCTTTCCCGGCGCCTCCGCCGAGTACGAGCAGGCCCGCAAGGCCCTGCTCGCCGAGGAGATCGAGTTCCGCCGCCACATGACGCGCCTGACCGAGCAGCGGCGCGCGCTGCCACCCGGGCCGGTCATCGCCAAACCCTACAAGTTCAAGGACGAGCAGGCCTTCGACGTCAGCCTGCTCGAGCTGTTCGGCGACAAGGACACGCTGGTAACCTACTTCTGGATGTACGGCCCGCAGCGCGAGCGCCCCTGCCCGATGTGCACCAACTGGCTGGGCGCCGTCAACGGCAATGCCGCCGACATCAAGCAGCGCGTGGCGCTGAAGATCCTCGGCCGCTCGCCGGTCGAGCGGCAATACGCCTTCGCCCAAGAGCGCGGCTGGCGCGATCTCAACTTCGTGCAGACCGTCGGCGACGACTACGCCAAGGATCTTGGCATCCTGCAGCCCGACGGCAGCGAGTACCCGGCCCTCGTGGTGTTCAGGCGCGACGGCGAGCAGGTCAGGTTGTTCTGGGCCAGCGAGATGACCAAGGCCATGGGCGACCCCGGCCAGGACCCGCGCGATGCGCCGGACATCGCGTCGCTGTGGTCCGTGCTGGACCTCACGCCCGAGGGGCGGGGCACCGATTGGTACCCCAAGCTCCAATACTGAAGCTCAGACCTCGGCCGTCACCGGGTCGATGATGCGGCGCACCTGGCTGACCTGGTCGGCCGGGAAGCCACCCAGCCGCGCATGCTCACGCACCTTGGCCTCGTCTGGCGCGTTGTAGACGCAGTAGATCTTGTCGTCGGTCACGTAGCTGTGCACCCACTGGATGCTGGGGCCCAGGTCGCGCAGGACGCCGCAGGACGTGGCGGAAATGCCTTGCAACTGCTCGGCCGTGAGCTGACCGGCGCCGGGGATGTTTCTTTCGATGACGAACTTGGGCATGGGGAACTCCTGTTGTAGCGGGCCTGCCGGAAGTCGACCGGCCTGACGCCATCCTCTTTCCAGGGAGTGGGTGACGTCCTTTAGCCGGCATGAAATCTGGCTAAATTCGACCCCTCGATGTCCACCAACCGATTCCGCTTCGGCGACTACAAGCTGCTCCCGGCCGAGCGCCTGCTGTTCCGCCGCGGCGTCGAGGTCGCGCTGACGGCGCGCGCCTTCGAGCTGCTGGTGGCCTTCGTCGAGCGCGCCGGGCAGCTGGTGGCCAAGGACGAGCTGCTGCGGCGCGTCTGGGCCGGTGTCGTCGTCGAGGAGAACAACCTCGCCGTGCAAGTCGGCGTGTTGCGCAAGCTGCTCGGCGCCGAGGCCATCACGACCATCCCCGGCTTTGGCTACCGCTTCGCGCTGCCGGTGCTGGATGTGGCCGAGGCCGCGCCCGGCGAGCCTGGCCTGGGTGCCCGCGGCCGTTTGCCGGTGCGTCTGCCGCCGCTGATCGGCCGCGAGACTGAGCTGGGCGAGCTGCAGGCCCTGCTGCGCGACCAGCCGGCCGTCACGCTGTGCGGCGGCCCTGGCGTCGGCAAGACGCGGCTTGCGCAGGAGCTCGCGCTGAGCCTGCGCGGCGACCACGCCGACGGGGCCTGGTGGGTGGACCTGACGCTGCTGCGCGAGGACGAGCCCGTCGCGGCCGCCGTGGCCCGCGCGCTGGGCCTGCCACCCGGCCCGGACCCGCTCGCGACGCTGGCGGCCAAGCTGTCGGCGCTGGCCCTGCTGATCGTGCTGGACAACGCCGAGCACCGCGCCGCGGATGTCGCCGAGCTCGTCTCGACGCTGGTGCGCGACACCGAGCGGGTCAGCCTGCTCATCACCAGCCAGCTGCCGCTGCAGGCCCAGGGCGAACGCGTCTACCGCCTGGAGCCGCTGCCCCTGCCCGACGCCGTGCGCCTGCTGGCCGCGCGCACCGGCGCGACCGAAGCGGGCGTCAGCCACCGGGCCGAGGAGATCTGCGAGGCGCTGGACTGCAACCCGCTGGCCATCGAGCTGGCCGCTTCGCGCCTGGATGTGCTGGGGCTGGACGGCCTGGCCGCGCGGCTGCACCAGCGGCTGACGCTGCTGGCTCCCAGCGATGCGCGCAGCCCGTCGCGCCGCAACGCGCTGGCCGAAGCCCTGAGCTGGTCGCACGAACTGCTGGCCGAGCGCGAGCGCGTGGTGCTGCGCCGGTTGGCCGTCTTCCCGGGCAGCTTCTCGCTGGAAGGCGCAGCCCTGGTGCTGGCCGACGACAAGCTGCCCGCCGCAGCCGCGGTGGCCGCAGTGCTCAGCCTGGTCGAGCGGTCCCTCGTCAGCATCGACCGAGGCACGGCGCAGCGGCGCTTGCGCCTGCTGGAAACCATGCGCCTTTTCGCGCTGGACAAGCTCGCCGCCGCCGGCGAGACGGCGCTGGCCGAGGCGCGCCATTGCGCGGGGCTGCGCTGGCTGCTGGACGACGCCTATGAGGAATCCTGGCGGCTTCCCTACGCCGGCTGGAAGGCGCGCTACGAGCCCGAGCTACCGGGCCTGTGGGCGGCGCTGGCCTGGGGCGAAGCGCACGACCTCGCTGCCGCCGTCTCGCTGTTCGGCGCCGCCGCACCGCTGTGGCTGCCGCGCGCCACCCAGGCCCGCCCGCATGCGCTGGTGCTGGCCGCCCGGCTGGCAGCGTGTGCCGACCTGCCCAAGGCGGAGCTGGCGCGCTTCTGGTGGGCCTGCGCGCGCTGCCACAGCGTCGTGCACCCCGGCCTGGCGCGCGAGGCCGCCGAGCGCGCCGCGCGCCTGTACCGCGAGCTGGGCGACGAGCGCGGCGAGTACCTGGCCCTGGTCGAGCACGCCTTCAACTGGCGCGTGGACGGCCCCGAGGCACGCGCCACGCTGGCCGCCGCGCGCATGCTGGAAAGCCCCGGCTGGCCGGCCGCCGTGCTGGAGCGCGGCCTGACGACCGAGGCCGTGCTGCATCTGACCTCAGGCCGGCACGACGAAGCCCGGCGCTGCTACCAGGCGGCGCTGGCGTTGTGCGAGCGTGGTGGCTTCGACGCCGGCGTGATGCGCGCCCGGCTGAACCTGGCCGACCAGGCCCGCGCCGCTGGCGAGCTGGACCTGGCCGTGCAGCTGGGCGAGGCGCTGCTGGCCGAGCCGGGCGATGCCGGCGACCTGGCCTGCTTGGCCACCATCATGGGCAACCTGATCGGCGCGCTGGTCGCACAGGGCCGGTTCGAGCGCGCCCGCGAGGTGGCGCGGCAAGCCCCAGCTCGCCTGGGTCGGCTGGCGGTGGATGACCAACTGTGGGTGTCGCTGGACGCGCTGGCGCTGCTGCATCTGCAAGCCGGCCGCACGGCGCTGGCCGCGCAACTGGCCGGCGCGGCGGACCGGGAGTTCGAGGCTCACGGGCAGATGCAGCGCCAGCCCAACGAGGCCGCCGACCGCGCGATGCTCGCGGCAGAGCTGGCTACCCAACTCAGCGCAGCCGATGTGGAGCGGCTGGCGCAGGAAGGCCGGCGCATGAGCCTGCCCGACGCCATGCGCGCCGCGTTCGAGCTTTAGGGTGTTGCCATCGGCCGGTGGTCGTAGCTGAATACCTTGGCAATCTGCCAGCGGCTGCCGTCGAAGCGCCACAGGATGGTGTAGCGCCCTTGCTGGATGCAGTCCGGCTTGCCGGCTCCGGCAAAGCAGTGGCGCCCCATCTGAAGGGCACCCACCTTGGCCAGTGGATAGACCTCCATCGTGCCTTCGATCGCGCGGCGCTGCACCTTGCCGCAGATATTCTTCTGCACCGCCTGGATGACCTGTTCGCGATTGAGGATGCGGCCGCTGAGGTCGTGGAAAAACTCCACGTCCGGCGCGTACAGCGCCAACAGCGTGCCGGTATCGCACTGGTTGAAAGCGTCGAAGTGCTGTTGGTCCAACTTGGCGATCACCGCCGGCAGCTCCGCATCGGGGATGGTGGCGTGCACGGCCTGCGCGTGCGCGGTGCAGGCCGCCATGAGGCCGAGCAGGGGCAGTAGCCATCGGCGCATGGTCGATTCTTTCGTCAGATGAACAAGCGCGTGGCCAGTTCGGTGGCATCGTTGACCGTGCGCAACTCGGCGTAGGCCGCTTCGGCCTCGGGGTAGGCGCGCTTCAGATAGTGCAGCCACTGCTTGAGTCGACCGCCCTGGTGCTTCGCAGCGACAGTGGCACGCACCTGGTCGAAGAAGACCTGCATCAGCGGCAGCAGCTCGGCCCACGGCACCGGCTCGGCACGCCTGCCCGCCACGCGCAGCGCCAGGCCGGGGTCGGCCACCATGCCGCGGCCCAGCATCAGGTGTTCGCAGCCGCTGCGCTCGCGGGCCAGTTCGGCATGCTCGACCGTCCAGATCTCGCCATTGGCAATGATGGTGATGGGCACCGCCTCGCGCACGGCGGCGATGCGCTCCCAGTAGGCCGGCGGCTTGTAGCCATCGGCCTTGGTGCGGGCATGCACGACGATCTCCTGGGCGCCCGCATCGTGAATCGCGCGGGCCACGTCGAGCGTGCGGCTGTCATCCATATAGCCCAGGCGCATCTTGGCGGACACCATCACGTCCATCGGCACCGCACGGCGCACGGCGGAGACGATTTCGTGGATCAGCTCGGGTTCGTCCAGCAACACGGCGCCGCCACGGTGGCGGTTGACGCACTTGGCCGGGCAGCCGAAGTTCAGGTCGATGCCCTCGGGCTTCAGCTCGGCAAGTCGCCCGGCGTTCTCGGCCAGGCAGGTCACGTCGGAGCCCAGCAACTGCGGATGCACCGGCACGCCGGCAGCCGTGCGCCCACCGTTCCTCAGCTCCGGCACGATGCGCGTGAACACGCGGCTGGGCAGCAGCTGGTCGGTCACGCGGATGAACTCGGACACGCAGCGGTCCACGCCGCCCACGCGCGTGAGCACGTCGCGCAGGATGTGATCCAACAGCCCTTCCATGGGCGCCAAGAGGATCATTTCGACTCCTCTTGGTTCATCAAATAGAGCCGCAGGTCGAACTCCAGCTGGAAGTAGTCCGGCTCCATGTGCTGGCAGAGCTTGTAGAAGGGCTTGTTGTGCTCCAGCTCCCGCAGATGCGCCAGCTCGTGCACGACGATCATGCGCAGCAGCGCGGCCGGCGCCTCCTTGAACAGCGTGGCCACGCGGATCTCGCGGCGCATCTTCAGCTTTGAGCCTTGCACCTGGGTGCGGCGGGTGTGCGTCCCCAGCGCCTGCTGCAGCACGCGCAGCTTGGCGTCATAGCCGACGAAATTCAGCGGCTCGGCATTGCGCAGGTGGCGGGCCTTGAGCGCCTGCACATAGTCGAACAGGGCGCCATCGCTGCGCACCTCGTGGCGCTCAGGCAGGCGGCGGGCGAGATGGTCGGCCAAGCGGCCGTCCAGGCGCAGCTGTTCGGCCTGGGCGATGAGTTCGGGCGGGTAGCCAGCGAGGTAGCGGGCGGCAAGCATGCAGTCGGGATTCAAGGTGCGGCGCATCGAGTGCGCCGCGCGGGTAGCGAGGTCAGGCGACCAGCGCGTTCAGCTGGTCCAGGCTCGCTATTGTCGCGAGGCAGGCGCGTGCCACCTCCTGGCCCTTGGTGGAGAAATGCTCGGCAAAGAAGCGCTTGTGCTCGCCATGCTCATGAAAGTGGTGCGGCGTCAGCACGGCGGAGAAGACCGGCACGTCGGTGTCCAGTTGCACGTCCATCAGCGCCTGGATGACGGTCTGGGCGACGAAATCGTGGCGATAGATTCCGCCGTCGACGACGAGGCCGCAGGCGATGACGGCATCGAAGCGGCCGCTGCGCGCAAGACGCTTGGCATGCAGCGGGATCTCGAAGGCGCCGGGCACGTCGATGACCGTGACCTGTTCCGCGGGGATTCGACATCGGTCGAATTCATGCCGAATGGCCGACACGGCGACGCCGACGATGTCCTTGTGCCAGCTGGCGGCCACGATGGCCACGCGCGGCAGGCGGGTCAGGTTGAAGGTGGGATTGAGGGTCTGATTCATGGTGTCCTCTTGAAAGACGGTTTTTCCAGAATCAGGGCAAGCGCACGCAGCAGCGGCGTGCCCGCTCAAGCAAGCACGCCGACGCTCCGCGATCTCTTTCATCCGGACTGTGACCGTCGGCCCTGGCCTCGCACCAGGTCTGCTGACCCTTTGCCGCCGAAGCGGCGAAGGCGCTCGCGGGCTCGCGCTCTTGCGAACGCATACCGCCGGTGGGGAATTTCGCCCCGCCCTGAGAACGCTGCCGGCCTTGCGGGCCGGCACACGGATGCTAGCGGCGCTGGCGGCATGATGACGGTCATGTCCGAGACAGCCCTATTTCGCGTGACCTTGCTGCCCGGTGGCGAGAGCTTCGACTGCGCCGCCGACCAGCCCCTGATGCTGGCCGGCCTGGCCGCAGGCGTCGCGCTGCCCTGGTCCTGCCGCAACGGCACCTGCCGCACCTGCATCTCGCAGCTGCTGCAAGGCCGCATCGAGCACAACATTCCCTGGCCCGGCCTCTCCGCTGAAGAGAAGGCCGAAGGCTGGGTGCTGCCCTGCGTGGCCTGCCCACGCAGCGACGTCGTGCTGCAGTGGGTGTGACGACTACTTTCTGGGCATGACGAGCTTGTTGCCGCCCTGGATCAGCGTCACCGAAGCGGCCTGGCCCTCCTCGGCGCCGAAGTCGAGCTGGGCGTCGACCTGGGGCACATGCACGCGGCGCGGCGTGCTGGCCTTCAGCTCGAAGGCCGGCTGGCCAGGTGCCTGGCCTTGCAGACGGCCCTGGTCGTCGATGAAGACCTTGACCGCGAATTGCGGCGAGCTGTAGTCGCCCACCAGGGCCTGCATCTGGGCCGGCGTGAGCGCCATGAAGGCGATCTCGCTCGGCAGCTCGCCGCTGCGCGTCCAGCGCTCGACGTCGGCGCTCTCGCCATTGTTGAAGACACGCGCCGCCACGGCCTTGCCATCGGCACCACGCTCGATCTGCAGCTCGGCCAGTGAGTCGGGAAGGGCGAACCGGTCATTGCCCAGCGCAATCAGCGCGGTGCTGCCGCCGCCGCTGCGCTGGCTGTGCAGCACGCCGTCCTTCACGCGCAACATGCGGGTCTGCTTGTCCTCGCGAACAAACACGCCCTCGGCGGACTTGAGCTGCTCGGCGGCCACGGCCACGGCCTTGGGCTCGGCAAAGGGCTCGCCGACGGCGAAGGCGGCCAGCTTGCGGGCCACCAGATCCATGGAGAAGCCGGGCCCATCGCTGTTGCGCAGGATGACGATCGTCGTCTGGCTCTGCGGCAGGTAGTTCAGCGTCGACACGAAACCATGGATGCCGCCGCCATGCATCAGCATCGGCTGGCCGCGCAGCGTGGCGGTGGTGATGCCAAAGCCATAGTGCGAGGGCTTGGCCGGGCCTTCGGGCGTCGTCATCCGCTCGTAGCTGGCTTTGCTGATGAGCTTGCCGCCATGCAGCGCCTGGTTCCAGCGCCACAGGCCTTCGGTATTGCCGATCAGCGCGCCGGCGGCATGGGGCTGGGTCATGCTGAGGAAGCCGGCCGGCGCCACCTCGCGCTGGGCATTCAGCGTATAGCCCTGGGCCATGCCCTTGAAGAGCCTGTCGCCGGCCTGGTAGTGCACGCTGGTGATCTGCGCGGGCTTGAGCAAAAGATCGTCGACGGACTGGTACCAGCTCTTGCCCGAGATGGCCTCGACGACGGCGCCGAGCAGCACATAGCCGGAGTTGTTGTAGGCCCACTTCTCGCCGGGCTGGAAGTCCGCCGGCAGGTCCTTGAATTCCTTGATCAGCTCGGCCGTGCTGAGGTCGCGGCGCACGGGGTTGCCCATATAGCCCGGGATGCCGGTGTAGCTCTTGACGCCCGAGGTGTGGTTGAGCAGCTGCAGCAGCGTGATCTGGCTGCCATTGGGATAGTCGGGCAGGAATTTGGACAGCGGGTCATCGAACCTGGCCTTGCCTTCGTCGATCTGCTTGAGCAGCATCGCGGCGGCGAACTGCTTGGTGACGGAGCCGATGCGCATCAGCTGGTCGGGCTGCAGGGGCACGCCGAGCTCGATGCTGGCCATGCCGCGGGCGCCCTTGTAGAGGAGCTGGTCACCGCGCGCGACCAGCACCGTGACGCCGGGGCCGTCGCGCTTGAGCTTCTGCGCGTCGAGCAACTGGTCGGCATAGGCCGTCATGGCCGCGGGCGTGGCGGGTTGGCCGGCGTGGGCCGTGCCGACCAGCAAAACAGACAGAGCGAAGGCGGGCGTGGCGTGTTGTCGCATGGCGGTGGGCAGGTGGTGAGACGCCGCGCAGCATGGCGTTTGGCGCGCGGCCCGGCAAGCCGGCATGCGATGAACGGCACGAAAGAAGGCATGAGCCGCAGCGGCCATCCACAGCTCCTGTGGACAACACCGTGCACAGCCTGCGGGCTGCAAGCCCAAGTCCTTGGCACAACAGCGCTTTCCTTGCGCTGCCTCAGATTGAGGCAGACCGGCGCACGGGACAATCGCCGCCATGCATCGCACCATCTTCACAACCCCGGGGCTGAGCACCCTGCTGCGGGGTTTGTCCGTGGCCTGGCTCAAGCTGGCAGGCTGGACCGTTCAGGGCGAGCTGCAGCCCGAGGCGCGCAAGAGCGTCTTCATCGCCGCCCCGCACACCAGCAACTGGGACCTGCCCTACACGCTGTTCGCTTCCTTTGCGCTGCGCCTGACGCCCTACTGGATGGGCAAGGCGTCGATCTTCAGGTTCCCGTTCGGCGGGCTGATGCGCTGGCTGGGCGGCATCCCGGTGGATCGCGACAAGTCCAGCAATCTTGTCGCCGCCTCAGCCGAGGCCCTGCAGGCCGCCGACGGCCCGGTGCAGCTCATCGTGCCCCCCGAGGGCACGCGCAGCAAGACCATCTACTGGAAGACCGGCTTCTACTGGATCGCCGTCACGGCCCAGCTGCCCATCGTCATGGCCCACATGGACTATCCGCGCAAGCTGGTGGGCCTGGGCCCGCTGTTCCGACCGACCGGCGATGTCGATGCCGACATGGCCGAGATCAAGCGCTACTACGCCCAGTTCAAGGGCAAGAACTCAGACCAGTTCACGCACGAATGATGCGCCCCTCGTCCGGTCTCGCCACGCTGGACGCGGGCGAGCCCAGCCGGTCTTGCAGACCGCGCCGCGGCAGTGCCGCAGCTCTTCAGCAGGCATATTGCGCCCACTGGGCGCAATATGTCCGGCCTCAGCCCCCGAGGGGACGGCGATGCTCGCGGCATTGAGCCTCTCGCATATCGCCTGCGCGGGCCGGCTTGGGGCGGCCCGGCGCTCGGCCCGAATACCGAAACTACCTACTTCGCATAAGTGCAGCCCATGCCAACCAACCAGTCCAAAGACCCGCTGCACGGCCTCACGCTCGAGGCCATCGTGACCGCGCTCGTGGAGCATTTCGGCTGGGCCGAACTCGGCCAGCGCATTGCGATCAAGTGCTTCCAGATCGACCCCAGCGTGGCGTCGAGCCTGAAGTTCCTGCGCAAGACGCCGTGGGCGCGCGCCAAGGTCGAGAGCCTCTACCTCTTCATGCGGCGCGAGCAGGCGCGCGCCGCTCGACCGTAGGTTTAGCGGCCGCCAGGCTCCGGGAGTTCGATCTTGACTTCGAGTACTTCCAGATCCCCCTGGCGCTCCATGTGCACCTTGATGTCTTCAGGGTTGATCGACACGTATTTGCTGATGACGGCCACCAGCTCGCGCTGCAACTGCGGCAGATAGTCGGGGCTGGAGCTGCGGCCGTTGCGCTCGTGCGCGAGGATGAGCTGCAGCCGCTCCTTGGCGACGCTGGCCGAGCTCTTCTTCTCGCCGAGGAAAAAGTTCAGGAATCCCATTGCGCGGCTCCCATCACTTGGCGCCGAAGACGCGCTTGAACCAGCTGGGCTTCACGGCTTCGGTGAAGCGCATGGGCTTGTCCTCGCCGAGGAAGCGCGCGACGACGTCTTTGTAGGCCTCGGCCACGTCGGTCTCGGCCAGGTGGATAGCCGGCGTGCCCTGGTTGGAGGCCTGCAGCACGCTCTCGCTCTCGGGGATGACGCCGATCAGCGGCGTGCGCAGGATCTCATGGATGTCGTCCAGGCTCAGCATCTGGCCGCCCTCGACACGGTTCGGGTTGTAGCGCGTGATGAGCAGATGCTCCTTGACCGGGTCGCCGCCTTCGATGGCGCGCTTGGTCTTGCTGCTCAGCATGCCCAGGATGCGGTCGCTGTCGCGCACCGACGAGACCTCGGGATTGGTCACGACCAGTGCCTCGTCGGCGTAGTGCATGGCCATCAGCGCGCCGGTCTCGATGCCGGCCGGCGAGTCGCAGACGATGAAATCGAACTCCATCGCCTTGAGCTCGTTGAGCACGCGCTCGACGCCTTCCTGCTTCAGCGCGTCCTTGTCGCGGGTCTGCGAGGCGGCCAGGATGTAGAGCTTGTCGAGCTGCTTGTCCTTGATGAGGGCCTGCGTCAGTTTGATCTCTTCGTTGACGACGTTGATGAGGTCATACACCACACGGCGCTCGACGCCCATGATGAGGTCAAGGTTGCGCAGGCCAACATCGAAGTCGATGACGCAGGTCTTGTGGCCGCGCATCGCGAGGCCGGTGGCGAAGCTCGCGCTGGTGGTGGTCTTGCCGACCCCGCCCTTGCCGGAGGTGACGACGACGATCTTGGTCATCTGGAGCTTTCCTGTTCGTTCAGTTCAATCGGGTTCAGAGCACTTCAGAGGGCGAGTGGCAGCATCAGCAGCTTCTCGCCATCGAGCAGGACCTGGGCCGGCTTGCCCGCCACGTCGGCCGGCAGCGGGTTCTCGGTCGTGCGGTAGATGCCGGCAATCGACAGCAGCTCCGCCTCCAGGCTGTGGGCATAGATGCGGGCCGACGTGTCGCCGCGCGCGCCGGCGATGGCCTTGCCGCGCAGCGGTGCGTAGACATGCACGCTGCCATCGGCGATGACTTCGGCGCCGTGGTTCACCAGCGCCAGCACGACGAGGTCGCCGCCCTTGGCATAGATGCGCTGGCCGGAGCGCAGCGGCTTGTCGATGACCAGGGTCGGCGCAGGTGCGGCGGGCTTCTCGATGATCTTTTCGACGGTGATCTCACGAACCACCTCACGCACTGTCTCGGCCGGCGCGGCACTGCGTTCACCCATCGGCTCGTCGGCCGCGTCGGCCAGGCCCAGCTCATGCGCCGCGGCCAGCTCCTCGGCCGTCGCACCGGCCACGGCCACTGGCTGCAGCTGGCTGTTGCGCAGCAGCTCGACGATCGCCCGCAAATCAACCGGTGCCGGCCCGTCCAGGGCCAACGGTGCCTGGCCTTCGACCGGCGCGGCCACGGTGGCCGGCGCACGCGCCAGCTGGCTCAAGTCGATGACAACGGGCTCATGCTCGAAGCCGCCGGCGCCCGCGCGCTGGGCCCAGTCGGCGGCCAGCTCGGCCATGTCGGCGCTGTGCAGCACCAGGCCCAGCAGGCTGAAGCGGCGCGACTTCAATTCGAAAGTGCCGGCGCGCGCTGCGCTCTTGCCGCGTCCGCCACTTTCCCTCGTCAAATCCGCCATTGCGCCGCTGCCGCCCGTTCAAAAGGGCGCGAGTTTAGCCGCCACCCCCGCCTTGCCTGTTGGGGCTGCCCCCAGGCGGCACTCGCGATGGCGCCTCAAAAACGGGCATTGCGGGCGGCCGGCTGGCCGATCAAGCACTTAGCGCCGCTGTCGTCAGCCGGCCCACAGACTTGTCCACAGCAGACGGGGACAAAGCGCGTCGAAATGTCCTTCCAAACCGTGACATCCGCACTTGGTGCCTTGACTTATCCCCAAATCTGGAAGGCGTCAAGCCCCGCCAGCCCTCATGCCCCCTGGCCCGTGAGCTCGCCCCGCCATTCCGCTAAGTTATTGATTCATATAAGCGAACCGAGGGTGCCTAGAAATTGAGCAACCTAAGCGGACCCGCATTCCATAAGGGCTTGGCTGCGATGGCGGCGGGTTCTCCACAAAGTTTTCCACAGACTCGGTGGATAGCTTTCAGAAGCGTTACAAATCAGTGACTTAAGCGAGGTCCTTGAGGCGCTGTGGAGCTTTCGGCTGCAACTTGGAAGCGCTCAACGCGCCATCGCAAGCTACATTGGGCCGACCACCTCAAGGAGAGTCCATTTTGGCTACCCCGAACTACAGCTATGAAAAACGCCAGCGCGAGCTGGCCAAGAAGCGCAAGGCCGAGGAAAAGCGCCAGCGCAAGATCAGCGGCAAGCCCGACGAACCCGACGCCCCCGATGAGCCTCAGGCCGATGGCGAGGCCGCAGCCGACCCGGCCGCCCCCGTTGACCCGCAAACCTAGAATCCGCAGTTCCGCCCGCCAGCTCCGTTCCCAGCGCCCATGCCCCGCCAGCTCTTCGTCACCACCGCCCTACCCTATGCGAACGCCGGTTTCCACATCGGCCACATCATGGAGTACACCCAGGCCGACACCTGGGTGCGCTTCCAGCGCATGGCGGGCCACGARGTGCACTTCGTCTGTGCGGACGACGCSCACGGCGCGCCGATCATGATTTCGGCCGAGAAGGCCGGAAAGACGCCGCAGGACTTCGTCGCCGGCATTGCCGCCGGCCGCAAGCAATACCTCGACGGCTTTCACATCAGCTTCGACAACTGGCATTCGACCGACGGACCAGAGAACCACGAGCTGTCCAAGGCCGTCTATCTCGCGCTGCGCCACAACGAGCTGATCTCGACCAAGACCATCGAGCAATTCTTCGACCCGGCCAAGTCGATGTTTCTGCCGGACCGCTTCATCAAGGGCGAGTGCCCCAAATGCGGCGCGAAGGACCAGTACGGCGACTCCTGCGAGGTCTGCGGCGCCGTCTATGCGCCCACCGAGCTGAAGAACCCTTACTCGGTGCTGTCCGGCGCGACGCCGGTGCTCAAGACCAGCGAGCACTACTTCTTCAAGCTGAGCGACCCACGCTGCGTCGACTTCCTGACGCAATGGACCCAGGAGGCCGGCCGGCTGCAGCCCGAGGTGCTGAACAAGATTCGCGAGTGGTTCGAGACCGACGAGGATGGCAACAACAAGCTCAGCGACTGGGACATCAGCCGCGACGCGCCTTATTTCGGCATCGAGATCCCCGATGCGCCGGGCAAGTACTTCTACGTCTGGCTGGACGCGCCCATCGGCTACCTGGCCTCGCTGAAGAACTACTTCGGCAAGACTGGCAGGGACTACGACGCCTTCATGGCGGATCCGTCGGTGGAGCAGATCCACTTCATCGGCAAGGACATCACCTACTTCCACACGCTGTTCTGGCCGGCGATGCTGCATTTCAGCGGCAAGCATCTGGCCGACGGCACCTACGTGCCGCGGAAGACCCCCAACCACGTCTTCGTGCACGGCTTCATGACCGTCAACGGCGGCGAGAAGATGAGCAAGAGCCGCGGCACCGGCCTGGACCCGCTGAAGTACCTCGCTCTCGGCCTGAACGCCGAGTGGCTGCGCTACTACATCGCCGCCAAGCTCAATGCCAAGGTCGAGGACATCGACTTCAACCCCGAGGACTTCGCGGCCCGCGTCAACAGCGACCTGGTCGGCAAGTTCATCAACATCGCGTCGCGCGCCGCGGGCTTCCTGACCAAGCGTTTCGACGGCCATCTCAGCGGCGACCTTGGCGTCGAAGGCCGCATGCTGCTGGACGCGCTGCGCGCCCCAAGCGATTCGATCGCCCAGCTCTATGAGGACCGCGAATTCGGCAAGGCCATCCGCGAGATCATGCTGCTGGCCGACAAGGTCAACGAGTTCGTCGACCAGCACAAGCCCTGGGAGCTGGCCAAGCAGGAAGGCATGGACGCCGCCCTGCACGACGTCTGCAGCGTCTGCATCGAGGCCTTCCGCCTGCTGACCCTCTACCTCAAGCCGGTACTGCCGGCATTGGCCGGTCAGGTCGAGTCCTTCCTGAAGATCGCGCCGCTGCAGTGGAGCGACAGCGCCCGCGCCCTGGGCGCCCACCAGATCGGCGTCTACCAGCACCTGATGCAGCGCGTCGACCTGGCCAAGGTGGAGCAGCTGTTCGAAGCCCCGCCGGCGCCGAAGGTGGTGCCCGGTGGCGAAGACCTCGCGGAAGAGATCAAGATCGACGACTTCGCCAAGGTTGACCTGCGCATCGCGAAGATCGTCAAGGCCGAGCACGTCGAGGGCTCGGACAAGCTGCTGCGCCTGACGCTGGACGCTGGCGAGGGCCGCCTGCGCAATGTCTTCAGTGGCATCAAAAGCGCCTACAAGCCCGAGGCCCTGGAAGGCAAGCTGACCGTGCTTGTCGCCAACCTCGCACCGCGCAAGATGAAGTTCGGCATCAGCGAGGGCATGGTGCTGGCCGCCAGCCACGCCGACGAGAAGGCCCACCCGGGCATCTTCGTGCTCGAGCCTTTCCCCGGCGCTCTGCCGGGCATGCGGGTGCGCTGAGCAGCCATGAACTCGCCGCGACTGCCTCTTGGCCCGTCGCGGCGCCGGCGTTTCATCGCCGAGCACTACCACTGCGGGCCTCCGGCCGCGACCTCGCTCCTCGCGTCGTCGCCACCCCGGAGGTTCCATGCCACTGCCCCAGCTGCACCCTTTCCGCCCCCGCATGCTCGCGCTGCGGGCGGGTTACTCGCGGCAGCGCTTCCTCGCTGATCTCGGCGCCGGCCTGACGGTCGGCATCGTCGCGCTGCCGCTGGCGCTGGCCTTCGCCATCGCCTCCGGTCTGCGCCCCGAACAGGGCCTGGCCACGGCCATCGTCGCCGGGCTGCTGATCTCCCTCTTCGGCGGCTCCAGCGTGCAGATCGGCGGGCCGGCCGGCGCCTTCATCGTCGTCGTCTACGGCATCCTGCAGCGCTACGGCCTGGCCAATCTGCTGCTCGCCACCATGGGCGCCGGTGTGCTGCTGTTCGCGATGGGCGCCCTCAAGCTGGGCGTGCTGGTGCGCTACATCCCGGTGGCCATCGTCACCGGCTTCACCAACGGCATCGCGGTGCTGATCGCGCTCGCTCAGCTGAAGGACGCACTGGGCCTGTCGCGCCTGCCCATGCCGGCTGACTTCTTTGGCCAGATTGGCGTGCTGAGCGCGCACGCGGCAGGCTTCAATCCCTGGGCCGTTGCGACGACTGCCGCGGCCGTGACCGTGCTGCTGCTCTGGCCCAAGAACATCGGGCAGCAGGCCCTGAGCGGCGTGCGGCGCTGGATGGCGCTGCTGCCCAGCACCGTCATCGCGCTCGTGGGCGCGACGCTGGCCACCGCGCTGCTGGACCTGCCGCTGGAAACCATCGGCAGCCGTTTCGGTGGCATTCCGCGCAGCCTGCCAGCGCTGGCCTGGCCGGACGCGAGCTGGGAGGGCCTGCGCCAGCTCGTCATCCCGACATTGACTTTGGCGCTGCTCGGCGCCATCGAGTCACTGCTCTGCGCCCGCGTGGCCGACAAGCTCACGCCTGACCTGCCCCGCCATGACCCCAACCAGGAGCTGATGGCGCAGGGCATCGCCAACCTGGTGGCGCCGCTGTTCGGCGGCATGCCGGCCACCGGCACCATCGCCCGCACGGTGACCAACATCCGTGCCGGCGCGACCAGCCCGGTTGCCGGCATCGTGCATGCGCTGAGCCTGCTGATCATCCTGCTCGTGGCCGCGCCGCTGGCCGTGCATGTGCCCCTCGCGGCCTTGGCCGGCATCCTGCTCGTCGTCGCCTGGAACATGGGCGACTGGCACGAGTTCGCACGACTGCGGCGATTCAACTTCACCTACCGCACACTGCTCGTCGGCACTTTCACGCTGACCGTCGTGACCGACCTGACCGTGGCGGTGGAGGTGGGTCTGATCGCGTCCTGCGTGTTCTTCGTCTGGCGCATGGGCCAGCTGTTCACGATCAGCCGCTTCGACGCCGGCGTCCTGCCCGAGGGCGTGGTGGCCTACGAGCTCTATGGCGCCCTGTTCTTTGGCGCGGTCGGCAAGATCGAGGCGCTGGCCGAGCAGCTGCCCGCTGGCACGCGGGCCGTCGTCTTCGAGATGCACCGCCTCATCGTCATGGACACCTCGGGCGTGGAGGCCCTGCGCGAACTGCACCGCACGCTGGCCAAGCGCAGCGTCGCCCTGGTGCTCGCCAACATCAACGCCCAGCCCCTGGATCTGCTGCGCCGCTCCGGTCTGGCCGCCGAATTGGGCGACGCCGCCATCGTGCCCAGCATCGCCGATCTAAAATCAGCCCCTTAGTCAAAGAGACCCCCATGCCGCTGTTCTGGAAGCCCTACAAGTCCGAAGTCACGAACTTCATTGAGCAACTTAAGGCCCAGCGCCCCACGCTGGAGGCCGAACAGCGCGCCGGCCGTGCCCTGCTGTGGGACAAGGAGCAGGACCGCAACGCCCAGGCCGGTTTCGACGACGCCCGCGTGCCGCAGCAGCCCTACGTCTATCAAACGTCCGGCAAATAAGCGTTGACGGCCATGGCTGAGGAATCCAGCCAAGCCGCGTCTGACCTTCCCGAGGTGGTCGACGCGGTCGCAGTGGCGCGCCTGTACGGCGAGCCGCTGTTCCAGATGCCGCTGGACCTCTACATCCCGCCGGATGCGCTGGAAGTCTTCCTGGAGGCCTTCCAGGGCCCGCTGGACCTGCTGCTGTACCTCATCCGCAAGCAGAACTTCAACATCCTCGACATCCCGCTGGCCGACGTGACCCGCCAGTACCTGAGCTATGTCGAGCAGATCCGCAAGCACAACCTCGAGCTGGCCAGCGAATACCTCTTGATGGCCGCGATGCTGATCGAGATCAAGTCACGCATGCTGCTGCCGCCCAAGAAGAGCGAGGATGGCAAGGAGGCCGAGGATCCGCGCGCCGAGCTGGTGCGGCGCCTGCTGGAGTACGAGCAGATGAAGCTCGCCGCCGCGCGGCTGGACCGCCTGCCGCAGCTGGGACGCGACTTCCTGCGCGCCCAGGTCCACATCGAGCAGTCACTGACGCCCCACTTCCCCGACGTCAACACCGATGACCTGCGCGAAGCCTGGCTGGACATCCTCAAGCGTGCCAAGCTCAACCAGCACCACAAGATCAGCCGCGAGCAGCTGTCGGTGCGCGAGCACATGAGCATCGTGCTGCGCCGCCTGCAGGGCCAGCGCTTCGTCGAGTTCGAGGCCCTGTTCGACGTCACGCGCGGCCAGGCCGTCATCGTCGTCACCTTCATCGCCATGCTGGAGCTGGCCAAGGAGCGCCTGCTGGAGATCACGCAGGCCGAGGCGTTTGCGCCGATCTATGTGAGGCTGGCCTACGCGGCCAACTGATCAACGTCCGCGCAGCTTCTGCACCGCCGTCACGGCAGCCAGCACCAGTGCGCCGGCGATGACGCCGATCAGTGCATTGGCGCCGTTCTCCAGTACCAGCCCCACAGCCCAAGCCTGGCCCTCTGCCAGATGGGCAATCGCGTGATGCAACGGCGCGATGCCGTGCACGAGGATGCCGCCGCCGACAAGGAACATCGCCGCCGTGCCCAGCACCGTCAGCAGCTTCATCAACCGCGGCGCAGCGGCCAGCAGGAAGCGGCCGAAAGCCTGCGCCGCTGCGCCTGCCTTGCGTGACAGCCAGAGCCCGGCGTCGTCCATCTTGACGATGCCGGCCACAAAGCCATAGACGCCCAACGTCATCGCGATCGACACGGCCACCAGGACGGCCAGTTGGGTCTGCAGCGGCGCGCTGGCCACCGTACCCAGGGCGATGACGATGATTTCGGCGGACAGGATGAAGTCGGTGCGAATGGCCCCCTTGACCTTGTCGCGCTCGAAGGTGGCCATGTCGACCTTGGGGTCGGCAATCGCCTTGACCAGCTCGTCGTGGTGAGCCTGGTCTTCCTCGGCGCTGTGCAGGAATTTGTGCGCCAGCTTCTCAAAGCCCTCGAAGCACAGATAGGCGCCGCCGACCATCAGCAGCGGCGTGATGGCCCACGGGGCAAAGGCCGAGATGGCCAGGGCCGCCGGCACCAGGATGGCCTTGTTCAGCAGCGAGCCCTTGGCCACCGCCCATACCACCGGCAATTCGCGGTCGGCATTGACGCCGCTGACCTGCTGGGCGTTGAGCGCCAGATCGTCGCCCAGCACGCCGGCGGTCTTCGTGGCGGCGACCTTGGTCATGGTCGCCACGTCGTCAAGGATGGTGGCGATGTCGTCGAGCAGGACGAGCAGGCTGGAGGCCATGGGGCAGCACGAAGGCGGTCGTTGAACGGGCCGCCATGCTATCCGGCCTAACCGCTTCTCAGCGGTAATGGCGCGCCAGGCTCTCCGCGACGCACACCGGCTTGGCCGCACCCTCGGCCTCGATGGCGACCTCCACCGTCAACTGCACCGCGCCACCGGCCACCGGGTCCATGGCCAGCAGCTTGAAGCCGGCGCGCAGCCGGCTGCCCACCGGCACCGGCTTCGTGAAGCGCACCTTGTTGAGGCCGTAGTTCAGCACCATGCGCGATTCGCGTACCGAGAAGCCGGTCTCAAAAAAATACGGGATCAGCGACAGCGTCAGGAAGCCATGCGCAATCGGTCCGCCGAAAGGCCCCGCCTTGGCGCGCTCGGGGTCGACGTGGATCCACTGCCTGTCCTCGGTCGCCTCGGCAAACGCGTTCACACGGGCCTGGTCGACGGTGATCCAGTCGCTGTGGCCCAGGGGTTGGCCGATCAGGGATTCGAGATCGGCAAGAGTGTCGAAGTGGCGCATGCAGGGTGACGCAAGGTGGCGGGTGTGCCACTACGTTAACCTCGCGCGCCCTGATCGACCGTAGCCCACGCGACACCGCCGTTCCATGCACATTCTGTTGATCGAGGACGACCTCGGCTTGGGGCCTGCGCTGCAGGCCGCGCTGTGCACCGAAGGGCACAGCAGCACCTGGCTGCGGCGCGCCAACGACGCGCCCCGGCAGCTCGACCCCGCCGCGCAGGACGCCGTGCTGCTGGACCAGACCCTGCCCGACGGCGACGGCCGCGCCTTGCTGACACGCTGGCGCCGCCAGGGCAGCGCAGTGCCAGTCATCGTCATCACCGCACGCACCACGCTGGAGGACCGCCTCGCCGGCTTCGACGGCGGCGCCGACGACTATGTGGTCAAGCCCTTCGAGATGCCCGAACTGATGGCGCGCCTGCGCTCGGTGCTGCGGCGCTGCGCCCAGCAGGCCAGCGACGAGTGGACGCTGGGCGGCCTGACGATCGAGCCGCGTCGCCAGCGGGTGCTGCTGGAGGGCGCTGAGCTGGCGCTGTCGCCGCGCGAATATCAGCTGCTGCTGGAACTGGCACGCGAACGCGGCGGTGTGGTCGCCAAGCACCAGCTCGCGCAACGCCTGGCGCCGCTGGGCGAGCCGATGGAGTTCGGCACGCTGGAGGTGCACCTGGCCAACCTGCGCCGCAAGGTGGGCGCGGCCCGCATCGGCACGCTGCGCGGCGTGGGCTACTGGCTCGAATGCGCATGAAGTTCGAATGGCTGCAACCCACGCTGACGCGCCGGCTCATCCTCGCGCTGTTGCTCGCCTTCACGCTGTGCTCGGTGCTGCTGCTGGTGGACGACCAGCTCGATGTCCAGCACCAGTTGGCCACCGACCCGGGTGTGCGCCAGCTGGGCCGGCAGCTCGCCGCGGGGCTGGAAGAGATCGACGATCCCGCGCTGGCTGCCCGGGTGCTCGATGGCCACACGCGCTACATCAACGGGCTGCGCATGGGGCAGACCATGACGACAGGCCCGCTGCTGATGCAGTTGCTGGACCGTCAAGGCCGACAGGTCTACGCGTCGGCACCCGGCGATGCCATTGCCAAGCCGGGCGTCGGCGAGCAGACCATCGCCGGCCGGACGCACTGGACCTACCGCCAGGACGGGCCGCGCTGGTCGCTGCGGCTGGCCGAGCCGGCGTTGTCGCGCGCCCAGTTGCTCGGCTTTGCCAGCGGCGCGCTGGGCATGCAGCTGCTGGTGGGCTTCCCGTTGATGCTGCTGCCGCTGTGGATCGCCGTCTACACGGGCCTGGCGCCGCTGCGCCGCTTTGCTCGCCGGCTGAACAGCCTGGACCTGCGGCAGGACCTGGCACCGCTGGACGTGGACCTGCGCTACCGTGAGCTGCGCCCGCTGGGTCAGGCCTTCGACGCGCTGCTGAGCCGCCTGCGCCGGCGCCGCGCGCGTGAACGCGCCTTTGTGCACGAGGCGGCGCACGAGCTGCGCACGCCGCTGGCCGTCGTCGCCACGCAGACCCACGCCCTCGTGCACGCAGCTGATGCCGACGCGCGCGCCACTGCTGCCGCCGGGCTGCAACAAGCCATCGCACGCAGCGCCCACCTGTCGCGCCAGCTGCTGGACCTGGCCAGCCTCGACAACGAGCAGCCCGCCGCGCCGGTCGCCCTCGACCTCGCGCATTTCTGCGCACAGCGACTGGCCGAGCAGGCGGGCGCCGCACGCGAGCGCGGCATTGCGCTGGCGCTGGACGCGCCGGACCAGCTGCCGGTACGCCTGGACACCGTGGCCTTGCAGTCCTTGCTGCAGAACCTGCTCGACAACGCGTTGCGCTACGTGGGCCGCGGCCGCCGCATCGAGGTCAGTCTCGACGTCACGCCCGACGGCCTGCGGCTGGCTGTTGCCGATGACGGCCCGGGCATTGCGCCCGCCGACCGCCCTCAGGCCTTCGAGCGCTTCTGGCGCGGCGCCGGGCATGACGTGCAGGGCAGCGGGCTGGGCCTGGCCATCGTGGCGCGGGCTGCCGACCGACTGGGTGGCCAGGTCACGCTGGGCGACGGCCTCACGTGGCCCGACGGCAGTGGTTGCGGTGCGCGCTTCGAACTTCGGTTGCCGGCCATCGTCTTGGGCATTCCTTAAGCCACGGCTTTCAACAATGGCCCGGTCCTTTCCACCACCGACCGGAGCCTTGTTTGAAAGCTGTGCTGTTCCTCACCGTTGCCGCGCTGGCCGCTCTGCCCGCGCATGCCGCCGACCCCTACGTCGGCTTCAACCTCACTACTCCCGGCGAGGCGAACTTCAGCATCAACGGCCATGACGTGGCCAACGACAACAAGCCGCATGCGATGAAGCTGTACACCGGGCTGCGGTTCACGCCCACCTGGGCGGCCGAGCTGGGCTACGGTGCCTTCGGTAGCTACCACGCGGCCGACCCCACGCCAGGTTCCTCCTACCAGCTGAAGATGTCCACAAGCGTCGCCTACCTGGCCGCACGGGCCACCACCCCGCTCGGCGATTCCTTCGCACTCTTCGGCAAGGTCGGCCTGGCCGTGAACCGGCTCAAGGCCAGCGACTCGCTGGGCCACACCGATCGCGAGTCCTTCGTGCGGCCCATGTTCGGCAGCGGCCTGGAGTGGAAGCTCGCACCGCAGGTGTCCGCCACCGTCGAATACAACCGCTACGGTTCGCGCCGCAGCGACGGCGACCGCTTCACGCAGCAGAAGGCCGAGGTGGGTCTGGCCTTCAAGTTCTAGGAGCCTGCGCGGCAGCGGGCATAGCCCGCGTTGAGCCTGGCAAGGGTGCAGGCAAGGCGCGAGGAGGCCGCGGGCCCCCGCCCGCAACGACGAGCAACGCCGCAWGCGCCCTTGCCAGGCTCAACCCGGAGGGCCGGGGTGATTTGCGGGGTCATGCGGCGTTGCCGGCTCGTTATGGGTCGCGACCCACGCCTCGCCAGCGCCTTGCCTGTCCCCGCAACTCACCCCGGCGCGGGCTATGCCCGCTGCCGCACAGGCTCCCGCGAGCAGTTAATCTCGCGGGCCATGCCTGACAGTACCGCCCGCGACATCCTCGTCCTCGCCGCCCACCCCGACCTGGCCCGCTCCCATGCGACCCGCACGCTGCTCGATGCGCTGCGTGCCTCGCCTGCGGTCGACCGGGTCGAGCTGCGTGACCTCTACCGCCTCTATCCGGACTTCCACATCCACGTCGACGCCGAACAACGCGCCCTCGAAGCCGCCAAGCTGGTCGTCATGCTGCATCCCATCTACTGGTACAGCATGCCGGCACTGCAGAAGCTCTGGCTGGACGAGGTGCCGCGCCTGGGCTGGGCCTATGGGCCCGGCGGCACGGCCCTGCATGGCAAGGACTTCTGGCTGGTCGCCTCCACCGGCGGCGGTGCCGAGGCCTATGCGCCGGGCGGCCACAACCATCACCCCATCGACGAGTTCCTGCTGCCTTACCGGCAGTCGGCCCACACCTGCGGCATGAACTACCTGCCGCCGCAGATCCTGCAAGGCGCCCACCGCGTGACGGACGCCGAGATCACCGCCCATGCCGAGCTGTTCGTGAAGCGGCTGGCGCACTACCCCGAGTGGTGCGAGCACCTCGCCGAGCCGGCCATCGGCGACGAGGAGGCCGTTGCTCTGGACGAGCGGCCACCGTTGTTCTCTACGTTGGATGCCGGGAGCGACGAATGAGCCACGGCAATTGGCTGCAACTGCCCCTCGTGTTCCTGGCCGCCGCCGTGCTGGCGGTGCCGCTGGCGCGCTGGGCACGCCTGGGCTCCATCCTCGGCTATCTCGTCGCCGGCCTGCTGATCGGCCCGGCCGTGCTCGGGCTGATCCCTGAATCCACGGCCATCCCCGAGGTCGCCGAGCTCGGCGTGGTGCTGATGCTCTTTCTCGTCGGCCTGGAGCTGGAGCCCAAGCGGCTGTGGGCGATGCGCCGGCCCATCTTCGGCTGGGGCAGCGTACAGCTGCTGGGCTGCGCGGCGGCGCTTGCTGTGGTGGGCCTCGCGTTGGGCTACCCGTGGCGGCTGACCGTCGTCGTCAGCCTGGGCCTGGCGATGTCGTCCACCGCCGTGGCGCTGGCCGTGCTGGCCGAGCGCAACCTCGGCCGCACGACGGCGGGCGAGAGCATCCTGTCGGTTGCGTTGCTGCAGGACATCGCCGCCATTCCCGTGCTGGCGTTGGTGCCAGTGCTGGCGCTCAGCGGCGCGGCAGACGACAGCGACGGCAAGACCTGGCTGGCGGCGGGCAAGGCCCTGGGCGCCATCATCGTCATCGTCTTTGGCGGTCGCCTGTTGCTGCGGCCCGCGCTGCGCTGGATTGCCCACAGCAAGACACCCGAGATCTTCACCGCCGCGGCCCTGCTGCTGGTGCTGGGCACGGCGGCGCTGATGCAACTCGTCGGCCTGTCGATGGCGCTGGGCGCCTTCCTGGCCGGCGTGCTGCTGGCCGAAAGCGAATACCGCCGCGAGCTGGAGACCGACCTGGAGCCCTTCAAGGGACTGCTGCTGGGCTTGTTCTTCATCGCCGTCGGCATGGGGCTGGACCTCAAGGCCGTCGCCGCCCAGCCGGGCTTCGTGGCGCTGCTCGTGCTGGCCCTGCTCGCCTGCAAGATCCTCGTGCTCGGTGCCATGGCCAAGGCGATGAAGATCCCGCTGGTGGAGCGGCCGGCCTTCGTCATCCTGCTGGCCCAGGGCGGCGAGTTCGGCTTCGTCGTCTTCCAGCTCGCGCAGAGCGAAGGCATGATCAGCGCGGCGCAGAACTCGGCCCTGGTGGCGGCCGTCGCGCTGTCGCTGGCGCTGACCCCGCTGCTGCTGACCGGGGGCGACCGGCTGATGTCGCAGAAGCTTGCCCGCCGCGGCCTCAAGAAGCGCGCCGAAGCTACGCCGCCACCGCCCTCGCCCATCATCATTGCCGGCAGTGGCCGCTACGGCCAGGTCGTCGCCCGCATGCTGCGCGCCAATGGGCTGGAGGCCACGGTGCTGGACCACGACTCCGAGGCCATCGAGAGCCTGCGTCGCTTCGACTGGACGGTCTACTACGGCGACGCGACTCGGCTGGACATGCTCAAGACCGCCGGGGCGGCAACGGGGCGCATCCTCGTCATCGCCATCGACGACATCGCGCAGAGCGTCGAGATTGCCGAGCTGGCGCGCGAGCATTTCCCGCAGCTCACCGTCGTGGCCCGCGCACGCAATGTGCAGCACTACTACCAGCTGCATGAAGCCGGCGTGCGCCACATCGAGCGCGAGACCTTCGACGCCGCGCTGATGAGCGCGCGCAGCGTGCTGGAGCTGACCGGCATGGAGCCGCACGCCGCACGCCGCCAGGCCATGCGCTTCCGGCGCCACAACATCGACGTGCTCAACACCATGGTGCCGCTGCAGGGTGACGAGGGCGCGCTGATCGCCGCTGCCCGGCTGGGCCGCCAGCAGTTCGAGCAGTTGATCGCCGCCGAGCGCGAGGCCGAGGACGCGCACCGCAAGGCCCAGCGTGGCGGCTGGGACAGGCAGGACGCCGCACCGCCTCTTTGAGAGCAGGGTTTGAAGGTGCGCGGCGACAATCGAGTCATGTTCGCCCCATCCCAGCTCGAAGTCCGGCGCTTCTTCTGCGCCACCTACCGCAAGTGGCGCGACGGCGCGCCGTTGATCCCGATGGAAGCCCTTGCAGCGGACTGGATCGCCGAGCATCCGGAGTACCACGCCGATCTCGCCGACGAAGCCGCAGCGCTGGAGAAGGTCTACACGGTGGAGGAAGGACGCACCAACCCCTTCCTGCATCTGTCCATGCATCTGACCATCACCGAGCAACACGCCATCGACCAGCCCTCGGGCATCCGCCAGGCCATCGACCTGCTGGCTGCCAAGCGCAATTCCCGCCACGAGGCCCACCATGTCGCCATGGAAGCCCTGGGGGAAATGGTGTGGGCGTCCCAGCGAAGCGGCTTGCCGCCGGATGGGCACGCCTATCTGGACAAGGTGCGCCAGGCGGCTACCCGCTGAGCCCTGTCAGCATCGGAATAAATTCGATATTTTTCCGGCACAACAGCTTATTCAGGTCGTTGATTGTTTTCCTTTTCTGAACGACGCGTTGCTGCGGCCCTGGTGTTTCTACCGAGTCGCACTGCCTAGAGTTCAGCCCATGGACACCGCGGTCGCGATGCCCAAGCAAACCAGGCGGAACTACCCGCCACGGAACTTGAAGGAAATCATCATGAACAAGCTGTCTACCGTCTTTGCCGCCGGCCTGCTGATCGCTGCCGGCGCCGCCTCCGCACAAACAACCCGCGAATCCGTCATCGCCGACCTCGTGGCCGCCCGCAACAGCGGCGAACTGGCTGCCCTCCAAGGTGAGAAGGGTGTCGAAGCGACGACGCCGGCCACCGCCAAGGCTGCCGCCGTCGCAACCGTCAAGCTGCCCCGTCAGGCCATCCTGACGGTCAGGGCGACCGACCTGCAGGTCGAACAGACCGCAGCGCTGGCCGCCGACCATGGCGAGAACGCCGCTCGCGAGCTGGGCGATTTCCCGGCCCCGGTCGTGCGCCGCACCACTGCCCTGGCAGCCAAGTAAGCGGAGCCCTGCACCATGACGAGCGGCCCTCCGGGGCCGCTCTTCTTTTTGGCGCTTGTGGGGCGACAAGGCGAAAAAAAGCCACCCGCAGGTGGCTTCCTGTATTCAGCGACCGATCAGGCCTGGTAGCTGCCGCCGCCGACGCTGCGGCGCTCGGCCTTGCCGCCAGCGCCATACAGGCCGGTGGGCTCGCTCGGGATCAGCACGTCCAGCGCACGATCCAGCGAAGCATTGCCGCGGGCCAGGGCTTCGCGCTGGGCGGCCAGCAGGCCGCCGGCACGCACAAGGCGGTTGCGCAGGGCGCTGGGCACGCTGCCGGTGCGGGCGGCTTCGCTGAAGTTCTGCACGGCGCGGGCCAGGTGCTGGTGCAGCTCGGCGGCATGCTGTTCGATGGCCGTCGCGTCGCGGCGGGCCAGCGCATCACCGAGCTGGTTCAGCGCAGCCTCGACAGCCAGCAGAGGCTGTTCGAGTTCGGTGCCGAGGGTGGACGGAGCGATGGCGGTCATGGTTCAGTGCTTATTGACGCGGCTGTCCAGCAATTCTTGCGCATTTGAGACCAGCTTGTCGGCGATGGCGTTCGCGTTGACCGTGAACTTACCCTCACTGATGGCCTTGGAGATGCGTGCGACCTTGGCAGCGTCAAAGCTGCCGTCGTCGGCGCTGCCACTGGCAGCCAGCTTGGCGGTGTTGGAAATGGCGACCTGGGCGCTGGGCGCGGAGGTCGCGGCTTGGGCGGTCTGACGGACGACGTCGGCCGTACCGGCAGCCTCGGGCTTGCGCGAGGCGGGGCGCTCGGCCTTGGGCGGGCTGGCGGTGCCGTCTGGGCTGTTACCGATCTTCATGAGCTTCTCCAGGGTGCGGGGCGGGCCCCGCAGAGGGCATTGCAGGGGAGTTTCCTCCTGTATCGGCCCCGGGCCTAGGAACTTGAGCGGGAATTGGCCGGTTTTTCCGGCCAGTTCTCAAGATTCGTGGCAGTTTGCTCATAGCAACACGTCCACGCGGCGTTCGCCGACTGCTCGGCCGCTGGCGACGCGACCACTCTCAAACCTCACCCTGACCTCCTGGCCCTCGATGCCGGCCGACAGAGCCTGCGCCTCGGAGGCGACGGCAAATCCCTCACCCGCAACCCGGACCTGCACGGTCTCTCCGGCGGCAAACCATTGGCGCGACTTCAGCGCCGGCGCGCGCACCGCCTCGGCGGCGCCCAGCGGGCGCGCCAACGTGCGGCCAATCAGCAGGGCCGGATCCGTGAAGACGGCGCCGGGCTCGGCAGCGATGTCGATATCGGCCACGGCCAGCTGTTCTTGAGACAAATTCACACCAGCCGGCAGCGGGCCGCTGGCGACAACGGCGCGGCCAAAGACGGCAACGCGTATTGGCAGCGTGACATTCCAGCGCGCCACGCCATCGGTGCAGCGCAGGCCGATGCGGCTCTTGCCCCAGACGGCCATGCCGGGCGGCAGATAGGGCTGGATCTGCTGGCAGGGCGCCAGGCGCAGCCGGGCGTCAAGCACGCCGATCTCAACGGCCACACGAGTATTGGGGGGTGCCGCGGCGCGCGCGGCCGCCTCGGCCAGCACGCGCACCCGCTCCACCAGCGCCGGATCAAGCACCGACGCAGGCACGGCCTGCGCCAGGCCGGGATCGGCCGAGAGCAGCATGCAGACAAGGAGCAGGGTGGCACGAAGCATGGCCGCCACTCTAGAGAGGGGCCGGCAGTCCCTAGGTCGGAATTGAACGGCTTTGCCCCCGTTTATCCCGCTCATGTTTTCGGAGCTGCTCCAGACAATTTGCGAGAAGAGCCATCCCGGCCCTTCAGCTCGAAAGCAACCTCGAAAGAGGCCCCCAGATGTTGAACCGATTGACAGACACGCTGAACTTCCAGACCCAGGCGCTCACGCTGCGGGCGGAGCGTCAGCGCCAGCTCGCCAGCAACATCGCCAACGCCGACACGCCAGGCTATCAGGCTCGCGACATGGACTTCGCCAAGGCCCTGCGTGAAGCCACCGGCGAGATCGGCACGCCCGGCGCTCTTGCCGCAACGCAGCGCGGCCACATCGCGCCGCTGGCCGGTGCGCGCGGCGAGAGCGGCAAGGAATACGCGCTGCAGTCCCAGACCAGCCTGGACAGCAACGGTGTCGACATGGACCGCGAGCGTGCCAGCTTCGCGGACAACTCGGTGAAGTACGAGGCGACGCTGCGCTTCATCAACGGCGCCGTACGCACGACGCTGGATGCGATGAAGTCGCACAACCAGAGCTGAGGAGGACTGAACCATGTCCATGTTCCAGATCTTTCACGTCGCCGGCAGCGCGGTCAGCGCGCAGAGCCAGCGCCTCAACGTCGTGGCCAGCAACCTGGCCAATGCCGACACCGTGGCCGGCCCGGACGGCCAGGCCTACAAGGCGCGCCAGGTCGTCTTCCAGACCCAATTGATGGGCGCCGGCAACGACAGCGGCAGCGCCGGCGTGCGCGTGACCAGCGTCACCGAGGACCAGACCCCCGGCCGCCGCGTGCACGACCCCAAGCATCCGCAGGCCGATGCCGATGGCTATGTGACCTATTCCAACGTGAACCCGGTGGAAGAGATGGTCAACATGATCTCGGCGTCGCGCTCCTACCAGAACAACATCGAGGTGATGAGCACGGCCAAGAACCTGCTGCTCAAGACCTTGCAACTCGGCCAGTCCTGACCGCTGAAAGCCCGCTATGGACATCACCGCACTCAACGGCAGCACGACGGGCACGCCCACCGTTTCCGCCAAGAACGCCGCCGAAACCCAGGACCGCTTCCTGAAGCTGCTCGTCGCGCAGATGAACAACCAGGACCCGCTCAACCCGATGGACAACGCGCAGGTGACGAGCCAGATGGCGCAGATCCAGCAGGTGACGAGCCTGTCCACGCTGGACACCAGCATCAAGAGCCTGGGCGGCCAGCTCGGCCAGATGCAGGCCCTGCAGTCCATCTCGCTGGTGGGCCGCGAGGTCAGCGTGCCCAGCGACAAGATCCAAGTCGAGAACGGTGCTGCCGACGGCAGCTACGAGCTCGACGGCGCGGCCCAGACCGTGAAGCTGGAAATCCTCGGCGGGGCCGGCAATGTCATCGACACCGTGCAGCTGGGTGCCCAGGGCTCGGGCCGCCAGACCTTCTCCTGGCCCGCCGGCACCAAGGTGCCTGAGGGCACTGAAGTCAAGTACCGCATCACCGCAGCCAACGGCGCCAAGGCCGTCACGTCCACGCTCTACGCCCACGACAAGGTGGACGCCGTCTACAGCGAGAACGGCAGCCTCAAGCTCAATCTCGAACGCCTCGGCCCCGTGGACTACACGGCCGTCTCCTCGGTCAACTGATCACCTCTCCCGCAAGCAAGGACTCCCCATGAGCTTCCAGCAAGGCCTTTCCGGGCTCAATGCCGCCTCCAAGAACCTGGACGTCATCGGCAACAACATCGCCAACTCCGGCACCTTTGGCGCCAAGGGTTCGCGGGCCGAGTTCTCCGACGTCTACGCCGCCGCGCTGAACGGCGCCGGCGCCAACCAGGTCGGCATCGGCACCAGCCTGCAGTCCGTCGCCCAGCAGTTCACCCAGGGCAATATCACGACGACCGAAAACCCGATGGACCTCGCCATCAACGGCGGCGGCTTCTTCCAGGTCAGCGACGGCGTGAACCCGACGCGCTACACCCGCAACGGCCAGTTCAAGGTCAGCAAGGATGGCTTCATCGTCAATAACGAGGGCCTCAAGCTGATGGGCTATCCGGCCAATGGCGCGGGTGTCATCCAACCCGGCACGGCCCAACCGCTGCAGCTGCCCACCGGCGGCATCCCGCCCGCCGTGACGACCAAGGTCAGCATGGAGCTCAACCTCGACTCCCGCCTGAAGGCCACCGCCCCCGGTGGCGGCACGGGCACCGGCATGGACCTGAAGGACAGCGCGACCTACAACAACGCGACGTCCATGACGGCCTACGACGCCAAGGGCCAGGACGTCGCCGTGACCTTCTACTTCCAGCGCGCGACCGACCCCAGTGGCGCCGTGCCGCCCAACGACGTCTGGAACGTCTACGCGACTGCCAACGGCACGCCCTTCGATACCGATGCTTCTGGCAACGCCATCCCGCTGGACGCCAACGGCAACCCGACGATCCCCTACACCACCGTCACCTTCCCGCCCACCGGCGGCGCGCCTTCGGCCATCGCCGGCAGCGCGACGACACCGCCCGGCGCGATCTCTATGTCCGTGCCGGCCGGCACCAGCACGCGCGGCAACCCGACGCTGGCGATTCCCGGTATCCAGCTCAACCTGACCGGCGCGACCGAGAACGGCAGCAGCTTCGCGGTGACCAACCTGACCCAGGACGGCTATGCCCCGGGCCAGCTGACCGGCATCCAGGTCGCCAACGACGGCATCGTCCAGGCCCGCTATTCCAACGGCCAGAGCAAGCCGGCCGGCCAGGTTGAGCTCGCCAGCTTCCGCAACCCGCAAGGCCTGCAGACCATGGGCGGCAACGTCTGGATCCGCACCGTCTCCTCGGGTGACGCGGTCGTCGGCGTGCCGGGCGACGGCAACATGGGCGCGCTGCAGTCCGGCGCGCTGGAGGAAAGCAACGTCGACCTGACCGCCGAGCTCGTCAACATGGTGACGGCCCAGCGCGCCTACCAGGCCAATGCGCAGACGATCAAGACGCAGGACCAGGTCCTGCAGACCATCGTCAACCTGCGCTGATCACGACGACTGAGGACGCGCGATGGACCGCATGATCTACCTCTCGATGGCGGGCGCGAAGGCGGCCATGCAACGGCAGGACGTGCTCTCGCACAATCTTGCCAACGTCACCACGAATGGTTTTCGGGCGGAACTGCAGGCCTTTCGCGCCGTGCCGGTGCGCGGCGACGGCGCCTCCACGCGCGCCTTCGCGCTGGAGACCACCATCGGCTACAACGACGCCCAGGGGCCGCTCACGCCGACCGGCCGCAACCTCGACGTTGCCATGCAGGGCAATGCCTGGCTGGCCGTGCAGGCCAATGACGGCACCGAGGCCTACACCCGTGCCGGCTCGCTGGACGTGAACGCCGAAGGCATCCTCGTCATGCGCAACGGCATGCCGGTGCTGGGCGACGGCGGGCCGATCAACGTGCCAGCCAACAGCGAGGTGGCCATCGGCAGCGACGGCACCGTCAGTGCCAAGGCACCGAACCAGAAACCGACCACGGTGGGCCGGCTCAAGCTCGTCACGCCCGAAGCGGCCAACCAACTCACGCGTGGCGACGACGGCCTGTTCCGCGCTCTAGAGGGCGACCTTCCTGCCAACCAGGCCGCCCGCCTGCAGGACGGCGCGCTGGAAGGCTCCAACGTCAGCCCAGTCGAGACCATGGTCGCCATGATCGCCGCGGGCCGCCAGTTCGAGCAGCAGATGAAGCTCTTGCAGATCGCGCAGACCCAGGGTCAGCAGTCCGCCAAACTTTTAGGGAGTACCTGACCATGATGCGCTCACTCTGGATCGCCAAGACCGGCATGGAAGCCCAGCAGACCCAGCTGGACAACATCTCGCACAACCTCGCCAACGTCGCCACCAATGGCTACAAGCGCTCGCACGCCGTCTTCGAGGACCTGATCTACCAGAACATGCGCCAGGCCGGTGCCAACAGCACCGACCAGACCACTTTGCCCACCGGCCTGCAGGTCGGCCTGGGCGTGCGCCCGGTGGCCACGGCCCGCATCTACACGCAGGGCAATCTGCAGCAGACCAGCAACAACCTGGACCTGGCCATCAAGGGCGACGGTTTCTTCCAGATCCAGCAGCCCGATGGCACGACCGCCTACACGCGCGACGGGTCTTTCCAGCTCAATGCCAATGGCCAGATGGTCACCAACAACGGCTACACGCTGCTGCCCGGCATCACCATTCCCGCCAACGCTCAGAGCCTGACCATCGGCAACGACGGCACCGTCAGCGTCACGCTGCCCGGCCAGGCCGCGGCGCAGACCGTCGGCCAGCTGCAGCTCGCCACCTTCGTCAATCCGGCCGGCCTGGACCCCAAGGGCCAGAACCTGTTCACCGAGACGGCCGCCAGCGGCACACCCAACACCGGCGCGCCCAACAACAACGGCATTGGCGCGGTGCAACAGGGCTTCGTCGAGACCTCCAACGTCAACGTCGTCGAGGAACTGGTGCAGATGATCCAGACCCAGCGCGCCTACGAACTCAATTCCAAGGCCGTGCAGACCTCCGACCAGATGCTGCAGAAGCTCGCCCAGATCTAAGGCAATCGCCATGAAGTACCTCGCCCTGATCGCCATCGCCATCCCTGCCTTGCTCACCGGCTGCGCCACGCCCTATCCCGAGCCCCAGGTCGAATTGGCCCACACGCCGGTCGTCAACCTGCCGCCGGTGCAGGCCATGGCGCCCACCAATGGCTCCATTTACCAGGCCGCTGCCTACCGCCCGCTGTTCGAGGACCACCGCGCCCGCCTCGTCGGCGACACGCTGACGGTCAACATCACCGAACGCGTCTCGGCTTCGCAGACGAGCACCAGCGAGCTGAGCAAGACGGGCAGCCTGTCGGCCGGCATCACCGCGGTGCCGGGCATCTCGCCCAAGGCATTCGGCAGGGCCAGCGCCGAGGCCACATCGGCCAATGACAACAAGGGCAAGGGCAGCAACCAGAACACCAACGAGTTCACCGGCGCCATCACGGCCGTCGTCACCGGCGTGCTGCCCAACGGCCATCTGATGATCAGCGGCGAAAAGCAGATCGGCGTGAACCGCAATGTCGACGTGCTGCGCTTCTCCGGCCAGGTCGATCCGCGCATGATTGCCCAGGGCAATGCGGTGCCGTCGACCTCGGTCGCCAACGTGCGCATCGAGCAGCGCGGCCGCGGCGCGGCGGCGGATGCCCACGCCGTGGGCTGGCTGTCGCGCTTCTTCCTGAACCTCGCGCCGAGCTGACTCACACCGCCGCCCGTCCCTTGCGCCTAACATCGGCGCAAAGGGAGAAGAAAAAGCGCGCGGCGGGGTGAGGGACATGGAGTTGTGGCGGCGTCGTGAAGCCGGCCTGGCAGTTCTGGCCTGGCTGCCGCTGGCAGCGGCGGCCGCGCCGCCCCTGCGCTTTGCCACCGATGCCAATGATCAGAGTGGCCTGTCGCCAGCCGTCCGCACACTGCTGAGGCACGCCTTGGCTTCGCTGGGCCATGAGGTGCAGTTCGAACCACTGCCTCTGCGCCGCTCGCTGGTCATGACCGAGCAAGGCCTGCTGGATGGCGAAACCATGCGCATCCGCGCCGTCGCCGAAGAACATCCCACGATGCTGCTCGTGCCGGTGCCACTGGCCACGATGGAGGTGCGGGGCTATGTGCGGCGCGGCGAAGCCATGCCGACCGACCTGAATTCGCTGACGGCCTGGCGGGTCGGCTATCCGCGTGGCGTCATTGCGCTGGAGAAGCTGCTGGCCGACGCGCCACGCCGTGTCGACGCCACCACCCGGCAAGATCTGCTGCGCCTCTTGCGCCTTGGCACCATCGATCTGGCCTTGTTTGCGTCGATGGCCGGCGAGCCCGACATCGACACCGACCAGACCGACGGCCTCGTCAGGCTGCCCGCCGCACTGCACTCGACGCCGCTCTACGCGCTGCTGAACGGCCGCCACCGGGCATTGCTACCACAGCTGACCAAGGCGTTGCAGCAGATGGAGGCCAGCGGCGAGTCCGCCAGGCTGCGTAGCACGGCCTGGGCGGCGAGCGCCGTCAAGCCCTGACGGACTCGAGGTAGTCCACGGCCAGATTGGCCAGTGCGCGCACGCCCACCTCCAGCCCGCGCTCATCGACGATGAAGCGCGGCGAGTGGTTGGAGTAGGCCTTGGTCGGCTCGATCTCCGGCGGCGTCACGCCGACAAAGAAGAAGAGGCCAGGGATCAGGCGCTGGAAGAAGGAGAAGTCCTCTGCGCCCGTTGCCTTGGGCACGACCTCGATGCCCATGGGCCTCGGACCGGTGCTGGCGACGCGGGTCAGCGTCGGCACCATCTGCTCGGTCAGCACCGGGTCGTTGCGCGTGACCGGGTAATTGCGCGTGATGCAGACCTTGCACGTCGCGCGTGACGCGGCCGAAATGCCCTCGGCCAACTGGGTCACGCGCTCATGGATGGCCTCGCGCATGCCCTCGTCGAAGCTGCGGATCGTGCCGCGCATCTCGACGGAGTCCGGGATGATGTTCTCGCGCACGCCGCCCTTGATCGCGCCGATGGTCACGACCGCCGGCTCGCGGTTCAGGTCGAGCGTGCGGCTGACGATGGTCTGCAGGCCCAGCACGATCTGCGCCGACGTGACGATGGGATCGATGCCCAGCCAGGGCGCGGCGCCATGGGTCTGCTTGCCCTGCACGGTGATCTTGAGCTTGTCGCTGCTCGCCATCGTCGGCCCCGGGCGGTAGCCGATCACGCCAGCCTGCTGGCGCGAGGTGACATGCAGGCCGAAGATGGCGCTGGGCGTCGGGCTCTCCAGCACGCCTTCCTTGATCATCAGCGCCGCCCCGCCCTCCTCGCCTTCGGGGGGCATCTCCTCGGCCGGCTGGAAGATGAATTTGATCGTGCCGGGAAGGTCGGCGCGCAGACTGGCCAGGATGCTGGCCACGCCCATCAGGATGGCGACGTGGCAGTCATGCCCGCAGGCATGCATGACGCCGACCTCCTCACCGTTCCATACCGCGCGAGCCTTGGATGCGAACGGCAGCTCCACTTCTTCGGTGACCGGCAGGCCATCCATGTCGGCCCGCAGCGCGACAACACCACCGGCCAGGCCGCCCTTGAGCAGCCCGACGACACCCGTGTGGGCGACGCCCGTCTTGACCTCGTCAAAGCCCAGGCTGCGCAGATGCTCGGCGACGACGGACGCGGTGCGGAATTCGCGGTTGCCGAGCTCGGGGTGCTGGTGCAGGTCGCGTCGCCAGGCGATGACCTGGGGCTCCAGGGCCGCTGTCAGCGCGGCGATGCGCTCGCTAAAAGGAGGCTGGGGGCTCATGAAAGCCATGGTAGACCTGTGCGGCCCGGGTGTGTGCTGGCGGCGTCTCAGCGATCCAACAGGCGCCCTATCCGTGTAAAGCGACGTTTCAGATCCAACCACTGCTTGCCGCGCGAGCGGTCGATGCGCTTCACGTCGATGAGCGTGTAACCGCCGCAGCCCGTCAGTGTGTGCAGGCCGGCCTGGTGGCTGTCGCTGACCAGATCGCCGGTCAGCCGCTCCAGGCTCGCCTCGATCTCGACCTGCCCGGGCGTCAGACGCGGAAAACGCAGCAGGCGGGTCGCGCCGCCATAGCCGGTCGAACTGTCCTGCACCGGAAGCATCAGCACGCCGTCACGGCCGATGAAGGGCCGGCCCGCCGGGCGGGCGCCTTCGCGGTTCACGCGCACCGGGTTGGCGGCCAGTGGCACCCAGGGCCCGAACAATGCCGGCGCATGGGCCATGTGCAGTTCACGCTGGTCGCGCGCTCCCGGCCCGACCAGGGTGTAGAACATCCACCAGTGTCCCTCATGCTCGATGATGGACGCATCCGCCCCGGGCAGGCCGCCCAGCAAGGCGCATTCGCGTTCCCAGTGATTGAGGGACCTGTCGCAGGCGCGGTAGAGGGCGATCTCACCGGCCTGGTAGCTCTCCGGCACCATCCAGGTTTCGCCGTCGTGCTCGAAGACCTGGGGATAGGACAGGTGGAAGGGCCGGTCCAGCACCGTCGACTGGCGGCGCCAGGCCAGGTCGGGGAGGCCGAACTCGTGGCGCTCGATGGTGGCACGCTTGACGCGGTAGTCGAAGGCCTCGACGAACACGTGCAGGGCGTCTCCACGTACCAGGCCGAAAGGGTCGGCCAGGTAACGCCAGCGGCCGGCATCGGGCAACCATGTGATGCGCTCCCGCGCGGCGCTCAGCCGGCGGGCATCGATGTCTTCAATGGGAACAGGGACGATGCCGACCTGCCAGAAGTCGGTGCGCGGCCGCTTGAACATCAAACGTGCCAGGCGGCGTGAGCTTCATCCTCAGCGTCGAAGCCCCTGGCCCGGGCAGCCCGATGGAGCATCACGTCGCGATAAAAGCCCAGCGTGCGGGCAACCGCATTGGTGCGATCGTAGGCCGCCGTCGCGTAACGCACGCTGCGCTCCTGAGGAAGCAGGCTGCGCAGCCGGACCAGTTCCTCGGCCATCGCATGGCCCAGAGCGTGGGCATCACCCACCGGCACCAACCGGGCGGGCTGCCCGGCCAGCATCTCCCGTGGGCCCTGGGTGGCGCTGGACAGCACGGCGCACCCGGCGCGCATGGCCTCCAGGATGGCGAGCGGAAAAGCCTCCTCACGCGACGGTGACACGAAGAGATCGAAGGATTTCAAYGCCTGATCAACATCGCTGCGAAAACCCAGCAGGCGCACACGCGAGTCGCCCGCAGCCAGTTCCTTCAGCGCGGCCTCGTCCGGCCCTTCGCCCAGGATGGCCAGCACGGCATCGGCCGGTGCATGAGCCCTGAAGCCGGCGATCAGCAAGTCCATGCCCTTGCTGCGGTGCAGGCGGCCCACGCTGCCGACCAGCAGCTGGCCGGGTGCCAGACCGAGCTCGGCGCGCAGATCGGTGTGACGGGCGGCGGCCGCGGCGTCGCGCTCCGGCGCCCAGTTGTAGATGACGCTGGCCAGCGCTTCACGCTCAGGCAGGCTCTCGTACTGGGCGCGATTCACGCAGATGAGGCCGTCCATGCGTGCATGGTGATGAGCCTTGTAGCCGACGTGCAGGGTGCCGACGCGGGTCGAAGGCCGGGCGTGCGCGACGGCCTTGCAGGCCGGGCCGAGATGGCCATGGCAGACATCGGCCGCCAGCCGGCGCGCCAGGTTGGCCACTCGCCAGCCGCGCAGCAGCGGCAGTTTCAGCCCGTGGAAGCGCACCGCGGGAGCCAACGCAGCGGCAACAACGGAATTGGCCGTGCCAATGACGTGGACACGATGGCCCAGCGCGGCCTGGGCATTGGCGAGGTCGATGCAATGCCGCTCACCGCCCGCGATGCGGGATGAAAACACGACATGAACCAGGGTCAACGGTTCGAAGGGCGGGGGCATGGCAGGTCTTGCAACTGAATGCAGCTCGAATCGGCAAGCAAAACTTTACCGATATACACATTCAGAAACCTGTCACCGCCCCTCCGCAAACGGGTGCCGCTAAGCTCCCAATTGCTCTCAAACGTCCGCAATTGGCGGGAATGCGGGAAAACGTTTAGCAGTCCCGGGGAGCCGGCGGAGACATCGCGGCCTCGGTCTATCTACGGCGGGCCGGAAGTCGGGATTGACAGGATCTCACGCACGCAGGTCCAAGGGCTTAGCCGGACCTTGCAGACGGCAACGGAAAATGCCCGACCAAGCGGTCGGGCATCCATGTCCGGATTGCCCCGACAGGGCTGCAGGGCTCAGCGCATCTTGCTGACCCACTCGTTGCGCTGCTCGTCGTAGCGATACATCATCAAAAAGCGCAGCGTCTCCATGTTGACCTGCTCGCGCGTCAGCGTGCTCATGTCGCGCGGCGCCTTGATCGGCACCCAGCTGCCGACGGTGTCGTCGTAGACATTCATGCGCAGGAACTGGTCGCGCATCGCCAGAACCTCGGCACGCGACATGACACCCTTGGGCGGCTCCATGCCGGACTTCAGCACCCACATGCCGGTGAGTTCGTCCCAGCGCATCAGGGCCAGGAAGGTGTCGCGCTCCATCTTGACCTGTTCGCGGGTCAGGCCCTGGGCCTGACTGGGGGCAGAAAAGGCAGCAAGCGAGGTGGCCAGCACGAGGGTCAGCAGGGAAAGGCGTGTCATGTCAGTCTCCAAAAGGGACGGTGGAAGAGAGGTTGCTGTGCTGACTGGGCGCCTCAGTGCTCACAGGTGGTGAGTGGTCGGGCGAAGGTCGCCGGCCTTACAGCCTCGGCGGGGTGTGAAAAATACCCGCGGCTCATGGCGGCCACGACCAATGGTTCAGAAAAGCGGGGCTGACCGCGCCCTTTTCGTCGGCTTCGCGGGCTCAAGGATCCGCAGAATCGGTCGAGTGAAGTACCTGCAAGCCCTCCTCCTCAGCCTGGCCGTCGTGCTGGCGCCCGTTGCCCCTGCCCATGCCGCGCGCATCAAGGAGGTCGCCTCGGTCGCCGGCGTGCGTTCCAACCCTTTGACCGGCTACGGCTTGATCGTTGGTCTGGACGGCACGGGCGACCAGACGACGCAGGCGCCCTTCACCGGCCAGAGCCTGACGGCGATGCTGCAGCAGTTCGGCGTGCTGCTGCCCCAGGGCGTCACGATGCAGCCGCGCAATATCGCCGCCGTCATGGTGACGGCCTCGCTGCCGCCTTTTGCCCAGCCCGGCCAGCAGCTGGACATCAACGTCTCTTCCATCGGCAATGCCAAGAGCCTGCGCGGCGGCACGCTGATCGCCACGCCCCTGCGCGGCGCCGATGGCCAGATCTATGCCATCGCCCAGGGCAACCTCGTGGTCGGCGGCGCAGGCGCTTCCGCCGGCGGCTCCAAGGTGCAGATCAACCACCTCAGCGCCGGCCGCATCCCGGCAGGCGCCCTCGTCGAGCGCTCGGTACCCACGCCCCTGTCCCAGGGCGACAGCATCCAGCTCGACCTGAACAGCAGCGACTACGCCACCGCGCGCGCCGTCGCCCAGGCCATCAACAAGGCCAAGGGCGCGGGCATCGCCCAGGCGCTGGACGGCCGTGTCGTGCGCGTGAAGGCGCCGTCCACGCCCGACGAACGCGTCGGCTTCCTGGCCGACGTCGAGAACCTCGCCATCGACATGGCGACGCCCGCGGCCCGCATCGTCATCAATGCGCGCACCGGCTCCATCGTCATGAACCAGGCCGTCACGCTGTCTTCCTGCGCCGTCGCGCACGGCAGCCTGTCGGTGACCATCAGCTCCACGCCCATCATCAGCCAGCCCAACGCACTGTCCGGCGGTCAGACGACGGTGGCCGAGAAGGCCGACATCTCCATCCGCCAGGAGCCCGGCAGCCTCATCCAGCTGGCCGCCGGCGCGCGCCTGGCGGACGTGGTCAAGGCCCTGAACTCCCTCGGCGCGACACCTCAGGATCTGCTCGCCATCCTGCAGGCCATGAAGAGTGCGGGCGCCCTCAACGCCGAGCTCGAGGTGATCTGATGTCGTCGTCGTTCCAGTCCATTTCCGGCCAGAGCCTGGGCAGCCTTGATGCGCTCAAGGCGCAGGCCTCGCGCGACCCCAAGGCGAGCATCCGTGAGACGGCCAAGCAGTTTGAGTCGCTCTTCATGCAGGAAGTCATGAAGAGCATGCGCGCGTCCACCCTGTCCAGCGGCATGCTGGACAACAACGCGACCCAGCTCGGCACCGAAATGCTGGACACGCAGTTCGCCGGCAAGATGAGCGGCCTCCCCGGCGGCCTGTCGGAGGCGATCCAGAAGCAGCTGCAGCGCCAGATGGGCATCCAGGACCTGTCGCCCGAGAACATCAAGAAGAACAGCCAGACGACGCTGGCCCAGGCCCTGCCGGCCCTGGCCACCAAGGGCATCCCCAACCACGTGCAGGGCTTCATCCAAAAGCACGATGCCGCGGCCCGCGCCGCGTCAACCGCCACCGGCATCCCGGCCAGCTTCATGGTGGCCCAGGCCGCCCACGAGAGCGGCTGGGGCAAGCGCGAGATCACCGGCGCCGACGGCACGCCTTCGCACAACGTCTTTGGCATCAAGGCCACGCCGGGCTGGAAGGGCAAGACCGTCGACGTGAAGACGACCGAGGTCATCAATGGCCAGGCCGTCAAGGTCACGGCCAAGTTCCGCGCCTACGGCAGCTACGACGAGGCTTTCAAGGACTACGCCAAGCTGATCAGCGGCAACGACCGTTATGCCAAGGTCGTGGCGCAAGCCCAGAACGGCAATGCCGCCGGCTTTGCCCGCGGCCTGCAGCAAGCGGGTTACGCCACCGACCCGGCCTATGCCGAGAAGCTGGCGAAGACCATCCAAACCACCCAGCGCGTGCAGAGCACGCTCATGGCCTGATATGACGCCCCTCGCCCAAGAAGAATCTTGGTCGGTCCCCCGCGGGGACGGCGATGCTTGCCGGTTCGACCGGCAAGCACATCGCCAGCGCGGGCCGGCTAGGGAGCGGCCCGGCGCTCGGCCCGCAAATCTGATGCACCGCAACTGCCGCGTGCGCGGAACGGAGAACTGAAATGGCCGGCTTGCTCACTCTCGGCGCCCGCGCGATGTTCGCCAACCAGGCGGCGTTGCAGACCATCGGCCAGAACATTGCCAACGCCAGCACGCCGGGCTATTCGCGCCAGTCCGTGGTGCTGACAACCTCGGCCGGCCAATACACCGGTGCCGGCTTCTTCGGCAAGGGCGTGGACGTGCAGACCGTCGTGCGTTCGCACAACGAGTTCCTGACCAAGGAGGCCGCCTCCTCCAAGGCCACCGCCATGGCCGATTCCACCCGTGCCGAGCAACTGGCGCGCATGGAGAAGATCTTCCCGCCCGGCACCGAGGGCCTGGGCTATGCCGCCAGCCAGTTCCTGAACGCCATGGTCGACGTGACCAGCCGCCCCAACGACCCGTCGGCGCGCCAGGTGGCCCTGGGCCGGGCCAACGAGCTGGCCGTGCGCTTCTCCAACGCCGGCCAGCAGGTCACCGATCTGCAGGCCGGCGTCGTCAGCGACCTCAAGGCCAATGTCGTCGTCGTCAACCAGCTCGCGCAGCAGATCGCCAACATCAACGACCAGATTTCCAAGACCCGCGGCAGCGGCCACACACCCAACGACCTGATGGACCAGCGCGAACGGCTGATCTCGCAGCTCGGTGAGCATGTGGCGGTGACGACGCTGGCCGCCGACGACGACACCGTCGGCGTCTTCATCGGCGGCGGCCAGCGCCTTGTGCTCGGCAACCAGGCCTCGTCGCTGCAGGTCTCGGCCGACGCCTACGACCCGCTGCGCGCCGTGGTGTCGCTGAACGAAGGCGGCCAGAGCCGGCCGCTGGACGAGAGCGTGCTGACCGGCGGCTCGATGACCGCGCTGCTGAGCTTCCAGAACAAGGATCTGCAGGACGCAAAGAACCTGCTGGGCCAGCTCGCAGCCGCCATCGGCACGCGCGTCAACGACCAGAACGCCCTCGGCCTGGACCTGTCCAACCCGCCCGGCAAGGGTGCCGCCATCTTCAGCGTCGCCGTCCCGAACGTGCTGCCGGCGGCCAGCAACCAGCGCACCCCCGGCGGTGGCTTCACCAACGGCGTCGCGGCCAGCATCGTCGACGCCAGCCAGCTGCAGGCCAGCAGCTACAAACTGAGCTCCAGCACGTCCGGCAGCTATGAGCTGACGCGCCTGTCCGACGGGCTGGTGCGCACCGTCAACGACGGCGACACCATCGATGGCTTCAAGATCGTCTTCACCCCTGCAGCGCCGGCCGCGGGTGAGAGCTTCCTCATCGAGCCCGTGGGTTCCGCCGCCGTCAACATGAAGCGCGTGCTGGACGCCCCCACGGGCATCGCTGCCGCGTCGCCGCTGACCGCTTCCACGAACGTCAACAACACCGGCACCCTCAGCGTCGACAGCATCTACGCGGTCAACCAGAACTTCGACCCGACCACGGCGCCCATGACCCTGCAGTTCGGTGCGCCCGATCCGGCCAACGCCAACAATGTGCAGTACACGCTGACGTTGGCCAACGGCAGCGTGCTCAGCGGCATCTGGAGCTCGGGCCAGCCCATCGGCAACCAACCCGCCGCCGGCATCGACCTCGGCTTCGAGCTGCGCACCAACGGCGTGCCGCGCAGCGGCGACAAGATCGCCATCGACCCGACGACCTACACCGCCACGAACAACGGCAACGCCAAGGCCTTCCTCAACATCCAGAGCGAAACCTTCGTCGGCCGCCAGGTGCTGGCTGGCGGCGGCTTCACGCCGGGTTCGACCATCAACGACACCTATGCCGCGGCGATGAGCGACATCGGCGCCCGCGTGCAGAGCGCCAACTACCTGTCCGACGTGTCCACCAGCGTCGCCGGCGATGCCGAGACCAGCCGCGCCGGCCAGGCCGGCGTCAACCTCGACGAGGAAGCCTCGCGGTTGATGCAGTTCCAGCAGGGCTACCAGGCCGCCGCCAAGGTGCTGCAGACAGCCCAGACCCTGTTCGACGAACTGATGCGAATTGCGCAGAGGTAATCCATGAGACTCGCTACCGCCAACCTCTTCGACGCGTCCATCGCCAATCTGCAGCGCCGGCAGAACGCGATGCAGACCCAGCAAGAGCAGCTGACCTCGGGCAAGCGCATCGCCCTGGCCAGCGACGACCCCACCGGCGCTGCGCGCGCCGAGCGGGCTCTGGCCTCCATCGGCCGCGTCGAGGCCAACCAGCGTGCACTGGAGGCCAGCCGCAACAGCATGACCCTGGGCGAATCGGCCCTGGGCGACGCCAACGAGCTGCTGCAGCAGGCCCGTGAAACCATGGTTTCGGCTGGCAATGCCAGCTATTCCGACGCCGAACGCCAGGGGCTGGCCACCAAGCTCAAGGGCATCCGCGACCAGTTGCTGGCCATCGCCAACCGGCCCGACGGCTCCGGCGGCTACATCTTCTCCGGCCAGGGCGCCTCCACCCCACCCTTCCTGGATCAAGCCGGCGGCGTCAGCTACATCGGCGTGCCCGGCAACATCCAGACCGGCAACCTCGACAACTTCCAGCTGACCATCGATGGCCGCGCCTCCTGGGAGCAGGCGGGCAGTGGCAATGGCTCCTTCGAGACGGCGCCGCGCACGCTGACCACCGACCCCACGACCGGCAAGTCCGTCGTGCAGCTGATCGACCCGGCCACCGGCGGCCCGCTGGTCAACGGCATCACCGGCAACGTGGCTTCGGGATGGATCGACAGCGGCCGCACCATCGACCCCAAGCTGCTGACCGGCCATAACTACCGTGTCGACATCGCCGGCGCCACGCCCTCGCAGACCTACACGCTGACCGACACCGACCTCGGCAGCGTCGTCTCCAGCGGCAGCTTCAAGCCGGGCCAGGCCATCACGGGCGACGGCATGGCCTTCACCGTTTCAGGCACGCCGGTCGACGGCGACGCCTTCGCCATCGCCGGCTCCAAGAACGGCCTCAAGGTCTTCGACGTCATCGACAAGGCCATCGCCGACCTCAACACCACGCAGCGCACCCCCACGCAGGTGACCCAGGCCAACACCACCAGCATCCGCGACATCGACGCCGTCATGGGCAATATGCAGAGCATGCGCAGCCAGGTGGGCGAACGTCTGAACAACCTCGACGGCACCGAAAGCCGCCTGGCCGCCTTGAAGCAGTACAGCGCCGAGGAAAAGAGCGCAGCCGAGGATCTGGACATGGTGCAAGGCATTTCCGACTTCCAGAACCAACAGACCGGCTACGAAACGGCGCTCAAGACCTATGCCATGGTCCAGCGCATGACACTGTTCCAGTACATCCAGGGCTAGGCACGCCCCGCTGCACGTGGCTTCAGGACGGCACCGCGCCGTCGGCTCCCATCTCTGGTGTGTCATCGCCTCGAATGAATTCGGTCACGAATCGTCCCGGTAGGGCGGCGGCGCTCGTGGCAGACTGCCGCATTCACCGCCAGCCCAGCGCCGCGCCATGTCCGACAACTCTCCCGCCGCTCTCGATCGCGCAATCCTGCCCGGTGTTGCCCTGGGCTATGCCCCCGTCATCGACCGCCAGCGCAACATCGCCGGCACACGGTTGACGCTGGTGCCGCTGCGCGCCGATGCCAGGACCGATCACGCCGAGCTGCTGGCCGCGCTGGCCGCGACCTGGCCCCAGGGCGGCGCCGTCATCAGCGCCCAGGGCGAAGCCCTGCTGACCGCCCTGCTGGCCCAGCCGCCGGCCGAGCCGACCCAGATCGAGGTGCCGGCCTTCATCGCCGCTGATGCCGCGCACGGCGACGCCATCGCCGCGTTGAAGGCGGCTGGCCACAGGGGCCTGCTCAAGGGCCTGCCCAATGCACCGCTGCCGGCCGCCGTCGGCGCCGCCTTCAGGCAGGTGGTGCTGGAGCCCGGCCAGGCCGCGCCGGCCGGCGTTGCCGTCGTGCATGCCGGCGTGCGTGGCGCCGACGCTATCGACGCCAGCTTCAAGGCCGGCGCCGAAATCGTCATCGGCTGGCCCATGGACGGCCCTTACGAAGCGACCGCCGGCGCCGCCAAGACTGAGATCGCGGCCGACCTGCAGGTCATCATGGAGCTCATTTCACGCGTCGACGAAGGCGAGGACGTCGAGCGCCTGGAGCAGACCTTGAAGCGCGACCCCAGCCTGGCCTTCAAGCTGCTGCGCTACATGAACTCGGCCGCCTTCGGCCTGCCGGTCGAGGTGTCGAGCTTCCGTCACGCCATCATGCTGCTCGGCTATGCGCGCCTGAAACGCTGGCTGGCCCTGCTGCTGACGACGGCCAGCAAGGACCACAGCATGCGCCCCATCATGTTCGGCGCCGTGCGCCGCGGCCTGCTGATGGAGGAATTTGCCGCCAGCATCGAAGACCGCGAGCAGCGCGACGAGATGTTCATCTGTGGCCTGTTCTCGCTGCTGGACCACATGCTCAAGGCGCCGTTCGAGAAGTTGCTGCAAAGCATTCCCGTGCCCGAGCGTGTGCGCCAGGCCCTGGTGGACGACAGCGGCCCCTTCCACCCCTATCTGGAGCTGGTGCGCGCCATCGAATCCGAGAGCGTGTTCGACTACCGCGAACGCGCTGACGCGCTGATGCTCGGCGCCGGCGAGATCAACGCCTGCGTGCTGCGGGCCTTGCACAAGGCCACCCAGCTCGAATGAGCAAGGCGCCATTGCGGATCATCGGCTCGCCAGGCTGAGCCATGTTCGGCCCGCCCGCCTCCACTGCCCTGCTCGACCTCGTCGGCGACCCGGTGCTGACGCTACGGGCGGATCTGTCCGCACTGCGCGCCAATCCAGCGGCGCGCGAATGGCTGGGCGCCGACGCCGCCGAGGGCTGGCGGCTGCTTCGCCATGCCGCCGGAGCGCGGCTGGAAAGCTGGCTGCGCGAGGCTGCCCATGCCATCGACGCCGGTCGCGCGCCGCCACTTGCGCCACCGCTCAAGCTCGCCGACGGCCAGCGCGCCACGCTGCACCTGCTGCGCGAACGACCCAACTGGGTGCTGCATGCCCGCCTCAGCGCAGCCGACCCTGGCGAGCCACCGCTGGCCGAATGGCTGGCCCTGCTGCCCCTGCCGGCCCTGCTAGCCGATGCCGCCAGCGGCACGCTGCTGCGCCACAACGCCGCTTTTGCCGGCCTCTACGCCGGCGCCCCCCGCCACCTGAACGACCTGCCCGATCTGCTGCAGGCCCTGCTGGGTTGGCACCGCGGCACGCCGCTGCCGGCACTGACGGCGCAGCGCCCGCAGGACGGGCCGCTGATCACCGAGGCCGAGTACATCGACCCGCAGGGCCAGCACCGCTGGCTGCAGGCGCGGCTGCGCCTGTGGCGCCATGCCGGCCGCGCCCTGCTGCTGGCCGTGCTGGAGGACCACAGCACGCTGCATGAGCGCGACCTTGCCCACCAGCAGCTCGACGCGCTGATGGACACGGCCGCGGTGGGCCTGGCCACCTTCCAGCCCGAAGCCGGCTGGCTCAAGGCCCACCGCAAGGGCTCGCCCTTCAAGACCGGCAGCAAACAGCCAGGTGGCACGACAGGTACGGCCGGCTCGCTGCAGGGCATCAGCCGCGAGATCGTCGAGCCCGCCTCCTTGCCCGAGTTCGAGCGCCTGCAGCGCGCGCTCAAGAAGGGTGACGCCGTCGAGGTGCGCTATGCCGTGCGCCACCCCGAGCTGGGCCGGCGCTGGCTGCTGACCCGCGTCGCGCCGGGCCTGCTGGCCGGCGGGCGGCGTTCCACCTCGGTCGTCACGCTCGACGTGACGGCCCAAGCCCAGGCCGAGAACGCGCTGCTGCTGCGTGCCGAGAGCGAACGCGCCGTGCTGGATTCGGTGCTCGTGGGCATCGTCACCGTCGGGCCTGACGGCATCGAGTGGATGAACCGCTCGGCACGGCGCATGTTCGGCTGCGAACTCGAGGACGTGCAGGGCCAGCCCATGGGCGTGCTGGCGCCGGAGGATGACGAGCACGCCTTTCACACGGAGCCCGGCGCCGATGTGTTCGAGTGCCGGCTGCGCGGCCGCGACGGACGCGAGTTCTGGGTCATCGGCAATGCGGTGCAGACGCAGCGAGAGGATGGCCCCGGCAAAGTCACTCAGCAGCTGACCTATGCCCTGCTGGACATCGACCGCCGCCGCCAGGCCGAGGCCCAGAGCCGGCTGGCCCAGGCATCGCTGGCCCGCATCATCGAAGGCGCGCCACTGGCCATCACGCTGCACGAGGCGCAGAGCCTGCGCATCGTCAAGCTCAACCACGCCGCCGCCACGCTCGCCGGCAGGCCCGAGGCCGCGATGCTGGGCGGCACGCCGGCGCAGCTCTTCGGCGACGAGCAGGGGGCGCAGGTGGTCGCCGACATGCGCGAGGCCCTGGAATCCCAGACCGTCGTGCAGCGGGAATACCACGTGCCGGCCGGCAACTCGACGCGCATCTGGGACGCGCGGCTGCTGCACCTGGCCGGTGTCGGTGGCGACGACACGCCCGAACTGCTGCTGCTCGTGGCCAGCGACGTCACCGAGCAGCGCGCCGCCGAGCAGGCCAGGCTGCAGGCCGCCATCTCGCAGCGCGAGCTGTTGGTGCGCGAGGTGCACCACCGCATCAAGAACAACCTGCAGGGCGTGGCCGGGCTGCTACAGCAGATCGCCGTGCGCCGCCCCGAGGTGGCCGGGGTGCTGAAGGAGGCCGTGGGCCAGGTGCAGGCCATCGCCCAGGTCTATGGCCTGCAGGTCGGCGCCTCCGGGCCGCTGGTGCTCAAGCGGGTGTTCGACGCCATCGTCGGCTCGGTGCAGCGCATGCAGGGCCGCGTCATCACCACGGCCGCCGAGGGCGGCGCGCTGATGGAGGACTGGTGCCTGCCCGAGGCCGAGGCCATCCCGATCGCGCTCAGCCTCAACGAGCTGCTCGGCAATGCGCTGCGGCACAGCAACGGCGCCCAGGTGCGCTGCCAGCTCATCTGCGACATGGCCGGCATCACCGTCGAGATCGCCAACCCCGGCCGCCTGCCCGAAGGCTTTGCGCTGCAGAACGTCAAGAGCGGCGTGTCTGGCCTGGGCCTGGTGCGCGCCCTGCTGCCGCGGCGCAGCGCCATCCTGAGCCTGGAACAGCAAGGCGACGATGTCGTCTGCCGGCTGGAACTGATTCCACCGAGCGTGGTTCACAATCCGGCCATAAAACCAAGTTCTGGATAGAGGGGCACGGTGAGCAAGGGCAAGATCCTGGTCGTCGATGACGACCGTCTGGTACTGGCGACGCTGAGCTATGGGCTCACGCAGGCCGGCTTCGAGGTCATCGACGCCGACAACGGCGACGATGCCATCCTGCTCGCCCGCGAACACCGGCCCGAACTGGCCCTGCTGGACATCCGCATGGAAGGCCTGACCGGCTTCGATGTGGCCGCCTATCTGCGCGAATTCCTGCAGACACCCTTCATGTTCCTGTCCGCCTTCACCGACGAGGCGACAGTGGCCAAGGTCAAGGAGCTGGGCGCCGTTGCCTACCTCGTCAAGCCGCTGGACATCTCGCAAATCGTGCCCGCCGTCGAGGCCGCTTTTGCACGTTCAACCACGCGTTCGACGCCCCCCGTCGCCACCTCAGCCCCGGCGGCACCGGCCGCCATGGCCCAGGCTTTCGAGGCCCCCTCGGAATTGCCGTCCATGGACGTGACGGCCCTGGCCGTCGGCGTGTTGATGCACCGCTATTCCCTGCCACGCGACGAGGCGCTCGCCCGCCTGATGAGCCTGGCCTCCGCCGATGGCCACAGCCTGCCCGAGCAGGCACGGCGTGTCGTGGATGCGCTGGAGCTGCTGGCGCGCCCGGGCCAGAAGTGAGCCCCTCGTCCAAGGAATACCTTGGCCGGTCCCCCAGGGGGACGGCGATGCTTGCCGGATCGACCGGCAAGCACATCGCCTAAGGCGGGCCGGCTAGGGAGCGGCCCGGCGCTCGGCCCGCAAAGCAATGGGCGTCAGCCCAAAGTGAAATAAAAACGCGAGCCCTCGCCCACGGCGGATTCGGCCCAGATGTCGCCACCATGGCGGCGAACGATGCGCCGCACCAGGGCCAGGCCGACACCGGTGCCCTGGAAGTCGCTGGCGCTGTGCAGGCGCTGGAAGACGCCGAACAGGCGCTCGGCAAAGCGCATGTCGAAGCCGGCACCGTTGTCCGACACGACGAAGACGCGCCGCCCGCCCTGCTGCACGCTGCCAAAGCCGATCTGCGTGCACTCGACCTTGCCGCTGTACTTCCAGGCGTTGCCCAGCAGGTTCTCCAGCACCATGCGCAGCAGCGTCGGGTCGCCCTGCACCGTCAGGCCCGGTTCGATGTCCAGCACCAGCTCGCGCTGCGGCGCCCCGCGCTTGATCTCTTCCATCACATAGCCGGCCTGTTGCGACAGGTTGACAGGCTGGCACGCCAGTGGCCGCGTCGACAGCTGGGAGAGCGACAGCAGCGCGTCGATCATGCTGTTCATGCGAGCGGCAGCGCTCATGACGCGGTCGAGGTGGTCATTGCCGACGCGATCCAGCCGCGCGCCGTAGTCTTCCTTGAGGATGCGCGCAAAGCCCTCGACGACGCGCAGCGGCGCACGCAGATCGTGGGAGACCGTGTAGCTGAAGGACTCGTGTTCGGCGGCCAGGTCGGCGGCATGCGCCGGCTGTGGCGCTGGCGTCGCCTCGGCGGGCTCGTCGGGGCGGGCCGTGCCCAGGTAACCAGCGAAATGGCCGTGCGAGTCGATACAGGGCAGGCCGCGCAGCCGCCAGGCGGTGCTGCCATCGGCAGCGGCGAGCTGCAAGTCGACAAAGGGCTGGTGGGCACCGAGGCGCTCGCGCAATTGGGCGGCCGGCTCGGCAACCTCGAAGCGCTCCCACAGCTGCTGGGTGCTGGCGCCCGCACCCACCCAGCTCGATGACGGCGCGCCCTGCGGCGCCTGCCAGCGCACCAGGCGGTGCTCGGCATCGGTGGCCCATTGCCAGTCACGCTGCAGCTGGGCCTGCATCAGCAGCTGCTGGCGCACTTCGCGCAGGGGCTCGGCCAGGCGCTGGCGCGTCAGCCGCACGCCGGCATGCCAGCCCAACGCAGCCGCAACCAGCAGCAGGACGCCGGTGAAGAATGCCGTCAGCACCAGGGCCGCGTGCACGAGGCCAACCTCGCCGCCCCAGACCCGCATCAACGCCAGCACCACCAGGCCGCCCAGTACCAGCATCAAGATGGAGACCGTGGCCAGGGTCAGCATCAGCAGCCGCATCGGCAGTCGTCGCTCCTGGCGGCGCGAGATGAGCGCGCTGTCGTCGCTGAGGCTGTTCATGCGCTTCATTGTAGGCAGCGCTTCCCCAGCAACAGGGCCTGGGCATGCCCGGCGTCGCCCGATGTCAATAACCACAGCGCAGCCGGCCGAAAGTGTGCATTCCTTCGCGTTTGGCCCCCCTCCCACCCGAGATACATTTAGGCGTGCCGAGTCCCTGACCCGCAGACCAGTCCATGACCGCCTCACAGCCCGCAGCCCTGCTCGATCCCGAGGCGATTCGTCGCCTGCGGGAACTCGACCCGAGCGGCGGCAACAAGCTGCTGGAACGCGTCGTGGCGGCGTTCTCCAACTCACTGGACCGTTTGCTGCCCGACCTCGCCCGCGCCCGTGAAGGCGCTACACCTGACCTCGCCGTCGTGCGCCATGTCAGCCACACGCTGAAATCCTCGTCGGCGAGCCTGGGCGCCATGGCACTGTCTGCGCGCTGCGCCGACATCGAAACCATGGTGCGCGATGGCCGCGTGGACGGCCTTTCCGAGCAGTTGGACGCTATGCTCCAAGACATCCAACAGGTACGCGCGGCGTTGGCCGCGCTGCTCTAAGAGAAGCATGCTGCCTACCGGTCAAGCCCTCGACGACCTCCCGCCGCGCCCGCGCGTGCTGCTGGTGGACGATGACGAGGTCAATCTGCTGTTGACCGCCGCCGCGCTGCGCGAGCGCGGCTTTGAAGTCACCGAAGCGCCCAGTGGCAGCGAGGCCCTGGGCCTGCTGTCCACGCGCACGCCCGACGTCGTCGTGCTGGACGCGCTGATGCCCGAGCTCGACGGCTTCGAAACCTGCTCGCTGCTGCGCGCCACACCCGGCTTCGAATCCCTGCCCGTGCTGATGCTGACCGGCCTGGACGATGAAGCCTCCATCAACCGCGCCTACCAGGCCGGCGCGACCGACTTCTTCGTCAAGTCGCCGCAATGGAGCCTGCTCGACGGCCGGCTGCGCTATCTGCTGCGCAGCTCGCGCACCCGGCTTGAGCTGGAGCGCAGCAAGGCCAAGCTGGCGCGCGCCCAGGATCTGGCCCGCATGGGCAGCTTCGAATGGTGGCGCGACACGGCCGCCAGCTTTGCCATTTCCGCCGAGGGCCTGCGCGTCTTCGGCCGCGGCCCACAGGACCGGCTGGACTTCATCGGCGTCATGCGCATGGTGCCGGCGGACGACCGCCATGTCTTCCTGCGCCTGCTGCGCGACGTCATCGCCCACACCTCGGTGCTGGTCACCGACCTGCCACTGACCCTGCCCGATGGCCGCCAGCGCGTCGTCCACATCGAGGCCGAGCCGGAATTCAATGAGCAGGGCGGCGTCAACGGCTACACCGGCATCCTGCAGGACGTGACCGACCGCCGCCAGGCCGAGGACCGCATCCGCCAGCTGGCCCACTTCGACGCGCTGACCGGCCTGCCGAACCGCCGCCAGCTGATCTACCGTGTCGAGCGCGCCATCGAGAGTGCGCGCCGCGGCGGCCACGAGGTTGGCCTGCTGCTGATCGACCTGGACCGATTCAAGGTCATCAATGACACCCTGGGCCACGCCGCCGGCGACGAGCTCCTCGTCGAGGTCGGCCGTCGCCTGCGCAGTTGCGTGCGCCATTCCGACCAGATCCTGGAAGGCGTGCTCGACGGCCTGGGCAACCGCAGCCATCGCGGCCTGGAAGCCGTGGGCCGCCTGGGCGGTGACGAGTTTGTCGCCCTGCTGCCCGAGGTGGCCGACGAACGCGATGCCGAACGGGTCGCCCAGCGCGTGCTGGACGCCCTGCGCGAGCCCATCTTCGTCGGCGGCCAGGAGTGCTTCGTCACGGCCAGCGTCGGCATTGCGCTGTACCCGCGCGACGGCCAGACCATGGCCGACCTGCTGCGCAATTCCGACGTGGCCATGTACGCGGTCAAGAGCCAGGGCCGCAATGCCTCGGCCGTCTATTCGCCGCAGCTGGCCGGCCACGGCAAGCAGAAGCTGGAGCTGGAAAGCGCCCTGCACAAGGCGCTGGAGCGCAATGAGATCGTGCTGCACTACCAGCCCAAGATCGACGTGCGCGCCGCCCGCATGGTGGGCGCCGAGGCGCTGATGCGCTGGCAGCGTGGCAATGTGCTGGTGCCGCCGGCCGATTTCATCCCGCTGGCCGAAGAGACTGGCCTCATCGTGCCGCTGTCCGAATGGGCCCTGAAGGAAGCGGCCCGCCAGGCCAAGCTGTGGTCACTGCAGTTCGGCTTCAGCGATTCCATCGCCGTCAACCTGCCCAGCCGGCTGTTCGAGCGTACCGATCTCGTCGAGCACATCCACCAATGCGTCAGCGCCTATGGCGTGCCGCACCGGTCGATCCAGCTCGAGATCACCGAGAACAACCTGATGAAGGACCTGCAGAACGTCATCCCGTCTCTGCATCGCCTGAACGAAGTGGGTGTGGAGATCTCCATCGACGACTTCGGCACCGGCTATTCGTCCCTCGCCTACCTGACGACGCTGCCGATCTCGGAAGTGAAGATCGACCGCACCTTCGTGCGCGACCTCGGCATCACGCCGCAAAGCTCGGCCGTCGTCACGGCCATCATTGCGTTGGCGCGGGCGCTGGGCTTGCGCGTCATTGCCGAGGGTGTCGAGACGCTGCGCCAGATGGAAGTGCTGCACCGCCTGGGCTGCTCGCTGATGCAAGGCTTCCTGTTCAGCAAGGCGCTGCCGCCCGATGAGCTGGAGCGCTGGATCGCCCAGACCGTGCTGCCACGCAAGGCGCCCTGGATCACGCAGGCCGACGGCAACAACGACGTGACGTCTCGCGGGCAACGTTAAAGAAATGACGCCCCTCGTCCAAGGTGTACCTTCGCCGGTCCCCCAGGGGGACGGCGATGCTTGCCGGCTCGACCGGCAAGCACATCGCCAACGCGGGCCGGCTAGGGAGCGGCCCGGCGCTCGGCCCGGATGTTTCATGTGCCGCATATGCGGCATTTGCCGGATGGGAAACTGACATGCGCTCTCAGTTACCGCCGGCCCAACTGGCCAAGGCCGCGCTGCAGCGCCTCGCCCAGGCCAGGCTGGAACCCACACCCGAGAACTACGCCCGCGCCTACGCCATCGAAAGCGGTGGCGAGCCGGCGCAGGCCGCCAGTGGCGCCACCAGCGCCGTCTCCGAGCGCCTCCAGCAGCTGATGTCCAAGCTGATCAGCCTGGCCCTGCCCTCGGGCAGCACGCGCCAGGAGCTGCAGACCGCCTTGCGTGAACAAAAGCTCGACGAACTGCAACGCCAGGTCGACAAGCTGCTCGACGTGGCCGGCCCCGCCGCTCAGGCCGAGGCCCTGGCCCAGGCCATCGAGCGCCTGTTGCGCGGCCTGGAGCGCGGCGGCAAGCACTGGACGCTGGCGCGCAAGAAGGACGGCATCAGCCGCGTGCTGGAGCTGGGCCGCAACGACAGCGGCAAGCTCGTCAAGCGCCTGGGCCAACTGGTGGCAAGCTGGGACAAGGACGGCGACGGCAGCGGCGTGGAGACGGATGAGGACGGCGGCACGCCCAGCCAGTTCTTCTCCGAGAGCACATTTGCCGAGACGGGCTTTGGCGAAACGTCCCGTTTTCGCGAGAGCACCGGCTTTGGTGAACTCAGCCGCACCGGCCTGCGCGACACGCCGCCGCCGGTTGTTGACACCAGCCCCCACTGGGCCGACGTCAGCAGCGAACTGAACGGCACGGTGCGCCATGCGCTGCGCTCGCCGCAGACCGAGGCGACGCCTGCCGACGCCTTGATGCGCGAGCTCGACGCCGCCCAGGCCGAATTGAAGTCCCATGGCGCCAGCCCCGACCGCGCCACGCAGATGGCCGCGCTGTGCCTGCGCGCCCGGCATCTGCTGGACCACCGCCGCCATCTCTTTGATGAACTCGGCGGCCTGTGCCGCGAGCTGAGCGGCAGTCTCGTCGATCTGGCCGAGGACGATTCCTGGGCCCGAGGCCAGGCCGAGGCGATGAGCAACGCACTCGCCCAAGGCCTGTCGGGCCGCGGCGTGCGCACCGTGTCCGAACTGCTGTCGGGCACACGCGAGCGCCAGCGCGCGCTGCGCGAGGAACGCTCCAAGGCGCGAGACTCATTGAAGGGCCTCATCCAGCGCATGCTGGCCGAACTCGGCGAGCTGGGCCAACACACCGACCGCTTCCAGACCAGCGTCGGCCGCTATGCCGAGGCCATCGAGCAGGCCGATTCGCTGGAAAGCCTGACCGGCACCGTGCGCGAGATGGTCGAGGAGAGCCGCAGCGTGCAGAGCCTGGTGTCCCAGACTCAAGCGCGCCTGACCCTCGAGCACGACCGCGCGGCCGCGCTGAACCAGCGCGTCGACGAGCTGGAGGGCGAGCTGCGCCGCCTGTCCAACGAAGTCCACACCGACCAGCTCACGCAAGTGGCCAACCGCCGCGGCCTCATCCAGGCCTTCGGCATCGAGCAGGCCAAGGCCGAGCGGGAATCAACTCGCGTGGCCCTGGCTTTGCTGGACATCGACAACTTCAAGAAGCTCAACGACAGCCTCGGCCACCACGCCGGCGACATCGCGCTGAAGTCGCTGGCCGAGCGCACCCAGGCCTCGCTGCGCCCTGGCGACATGGTGGCGCGCTATGGTGGCGAAGAGTTCGTGCTGATGCTGCCCAACACGCCGCTGGACGAGGCCCAGCAGGTGCTCGTGCGGCTGCAGCGCTCGTTGTCCAGTGCGCTGTTCAACCACGAGGGCAAGGACGTCTTCGTGACCTTCTCGGCCGGCGTCACGCTCTACCGCCCCGGCGAGACGCTGGAAGCCGCGCTGGACCGCGCCGACGTGGCCCTGTACGAGGCCAAGCACACCGGCAAGAACCGGGCGTGTATCGCGGAGTGATTTGCACGGGCGCGTCCCAAAGCAGGCTGCACGCCAACTTTGACGCGGTTCCCCTGGGGTGAACGGAAAGTTGCAATTGGCACTCCGGCCGGGAGCGGGCTCGCCGGCATGATGCGCGCGGGCGCGGCAACCGGCGCTCGCAGATCATCCAGCAGGAGCCTCCTTGCGTTCGACCTTTACTGGCGCCAGCCGGCGCGGAATCTTATTGGCCGGCTGCGCCGTCCTCACGACGGCCTGTGGCGGCGGTGGAGACGCCACCAGCACGAGCGCGACACCGGACGCCTCCGCCCTGGCGGTCCAGGCTGCCAGGGACATCACGGCGGACGTCCTCGCCAATCGTGACATCACGCTGGACGGTAGCGCCGTCATCAAGCTGCCCGCGGGCACGACGACTTATTCCGGCATCATCAGCGGACAGGGCACGCTGCGCCTCATGCCCGCCGCCGGCACGGGCACGCTGACCATCACGCGCACCAGCACGTTCACGCTACCGACGGCCCAGCAAGTCCAGGTCGTCAAAAAGACAATCTATCCCGGCGCAGGCTATGCGCTGACTCGCACCGGCTTGAACCCGCCGGTGCTGACCATCGATCCCGGCGCCACGCTCCAGATCGGCACCAACACCAGTGCCGACAGCTCGCCCAACATCATCGCGACGTCCGACAGCAAGAATGAGGCGAGCCTGATCAACCGGGAGATCAACCTCAACAACATCCTGAACAACGGCACGATCATCCTCAGCAGTGCGCAGTTCGTGCTGCTGGGCCAGATCAGTGGCAGCGGCAGCATCGTCCAGGCCCCGGACGTCTGGGGCGGAAACTCATCGGGTGGCGTCAATACCTACTCGGGTGTGCTCGCTCTTACCGTCGGGCAGGATTTCGGCAGCAACCATGTCGCTGCATCGCTGGCCAATGCCAAGGCGGTCCTCAACGAAGGCTCATGGCTGGTCTGGAGCCCGCCAGGCAGCGTCGTCACGGTGACGCAGAACATCTATGAAGCGGCCTACGGGAACGACATCAACTTCCACGCCATCGGCCCGTCGACCATCGTCATGTCGGGCGTCTACAGCCACACCGACAACAGCCCGCACAACCATCCCAACCTGGTCAACCCGGGCCTGAGCGACCTCAGCTTGAACTTCGCCAAGGTCATCTACCGCGGCGGCGCGAACGACGTCAACGGCAACGACGGCAGCTACCGCGGCATCAACATCGAGCGCGGCGCCGGCGTCGTCCAATGGGGCGACGGCACACACGCCAACTTCTTTCTGCCGTCGGCGCCGTCGCCGGCCGACCCCTACCCGACGCTTGGCAAGAAGAACGCCTACATCAACCTGCGCAGCGGCACGCTGGCCTTCAACTACAACGGACCGGTGACTCTGCACGTGGGCATCACCGGCGGCGGGGGCGGCCCGCACCGGGATGGCGCGGTCGGTACGGGCAACGTCAAGGTCATGCCGACGCCGGGCAACGACGTGACCTTCGCCCAACCGCAGAACTACAACGGCACCACGACCATCGGCGCCAACGCCATCCTGCGCCTGGGCACAGGAACGCCCGTGCCGCTGAACTACATCACCGTCAATGCGAGCAAGGGCAAATCGACCTTCCTGCAGGCCACCTACAGCGGTGACGCCAGCCTGCTGACGGCCGAGTCGCCCAATGGCGTGGCGAGCAATGCCATCGTCAACGACGGCCAGTTCATCGTCCAGAACACCACGACCGCGATCACGCTGTCCAACATCAGCGGCGGCGGCAGCCTCGCTCACAACGGCGCTGCTGCGCTCACGCTGCAGAACAACAGCTACAGAGGTGCCACGCTGCTCAATGGGGGCCCCACCTGGGCCGGTAGCGCCAACGCGATGGGCACGGGCGACGTCGTCAACAACGCGGCCCTGGGGCTGGCCAGCGGCCAACATGAATTGGCGCTGGGGGGCAGCTTCCGGCAGGGCGCGACCGGCCAGCTCACGCTCTCCATCGCCGGCACCGCACCTGGCGTCACCCACGACCATATCAGCGTTGCCGGGCCTGCCATGCTCGGTGGCAGCCTGGTGCTGAACTTCAGCGGCAGCTACGCCCGGGGGCAGAAGCTCGTGCTGATCCAGGCCACCGGTGGCCTCAGCGGTGCGTTCAGCTCGATCAGCAGCAATGGGGCGACCGTGGCGCCCGGGCAGGATGCCACGAGCTTCTTCGTCACCGTGCAGTAGCTCCCGATCAGAAATTGAAAGCCAGGCGGAGGCCGCCCCAGTGCTTGCCGGCGACGATGATGGGCGCCGCGGCCTCCTTCAGGATGACGAAGCGGCCACCGCCCATGTCGCGCCGATAGGTCTGCAGCAGGAAGGGCCGCGTGTTGCGTGCCGAGGCCAGGCCCGTGCGGTCGTTGAAGATGCGGCGGTAGCGGCTGTTGGCCGTGTTCCAGACCGTGTCGCCCGGGCGCTGCGGCTGGCAGTACTTGCGGTTGTGCGTCGCGATATAGCCGTTGCGGTCGGCCGCGATGCAGAACACCACCTTGTCGCTGAACGCCAGCATCTTCTCCTGCACGGTGGGGAAGAGGCGATCCGTCAGCTGGCAAAAGCGCGTCGTGTGCTGCTGCGGCGCCGTGCCTTCGATCGGGCGATATTTGTCGTCGAACAGATCGGCCTGGCTGATCTGGCCACCGCGTAGCGCCTCTTCGAGCAGGGCACCGATCTCCGCGGCGGCCTGCTGCGCAGTACGGATGAAGGGCATGTCGTCGACCTCGACGCCGCTCTCGGCGATCTGCTCGACCAGTTCCTCGGACATGCGCAGGAAACGGTCGCTGCCGTCGAAGGCCACCTTGAGGCCGTGCGAGGCCTGGGACACCTCCCGCTCCAGCTCATGGGCGCGTTCGTTGAGCAGGCTCATCTGCTGGCTGCTCTCGCCGGCCGACGCGGAGATGCGCTGCACGTCCTGCTCGACCTCGTGGAAGGCGGCGTGGATCTGGCTGGGCTTGGCCGGGTTCTCGGTCAGCTCGGCGCTGAAGCGATCGATGCGCTCCTGCAGGCTGGCGATGGCGCTGACGATGGCCTTGGACGAGGCCTCGACCTGGCCGGCCAGGGCTTTGACCGCCTCGGCGACGACAGCGAAACCGCGCCCGGCATCGCCCGCATGCTTGGCTTCGACGGCGGCGTTGAAGGCGACCAGGCGGGTTTGCAGGGAAATCTTGGTGATCTCGGCCGCTGCGCCCGACACCTGGGCCAGCGTGGACGCCATGCCAACGACCTCGCCACCGACGACGCCGAGCGCGCCGCGGGCCCGCTGCACGGCGGCAGCGCTCTGGGCGGTGGCGGTGGTGATGGCGGTCTGCGCCTGACCAATCTGGTTGAGCTGCTGAGCCAGGGCCTGCATGGCCTGGCTCTGGGCCTGGACGATGCGCTGGGTATCTTCCAGGGCACCACGCACTTCCGCGGCATCCTTGCCGACCGTGGAAATCGAGCGGGCCAGCCGCTTGACGACATTCAACGCCGCACTGTCATCTCGCCGGACGGGCTCATCCCGAGTGATGGCGGGGGAAGAACCTCCGCCCTTGGGCCACTTGAACATGCATTTGTCCCCGCTTATTGGCCGGGGCTCGGCAAGAAGTGGCCCCGTAAATTACCAGTCACGCAGCTTAACGCGCAACCTTGCAATCGACTGACTGTGCAACTGGCACACGCGGGACTCCGTGACCTTGAGCACGGCCGCAATCTCCTTGAGATTCATGTCGTGCTCGTAGTACATGCTCATGACGAACTGCTCGCGTTCGGGCAGGTTCTTGATGGCGGCCACCAGCGCCTCGCGCATGCGGTGGTCCTGCAACTGGGCGACGGGGTTGGCACCCTCGTCGGCCACATGGCGGTCGAGGTAGTCGTTGTCACCGTCGGCGCCCGACATGTCTTCCAGATAGACCAGTTGGGTGCCTCGCACCTTGCCAAGCAGTTCCTGGTACTCAGCCAGCGGCAGGCCCATCTCGGCGGCGATCTCGTCCTCGCGCGGCGCGCGGCCCAGGCGCTGCTCGACCTTGTGCACCGCGACTTCGATCTCACGCTGCTGGCGGCGCGTGCCGCGGCTCATCCAGTCGCCGCCGCGCAACTCGTCGAGCATGGCGCCGCGGATGCGCTGAGTGGCGAAGGTCTCGAACTGCACGCCCTGCTCGGCGTCGAAGCGCGACAGCGCATCGGTCAGGCCGATCAGCCCGACCTGGATCAGGTCATCCACCTCCACATTGGCCGGCAGCTTGGCAATCATCTGGTGCGCCAGGCGTCGGACCAGCGGGCTGTACTGCTTGATCAGCGTGCTGTTGTCGAGGCGGCCTTTGGGTGTGTACATGGTCAGCTCCGCACGGCCGCCCGAAGGGGCTGAAGCGCCCCCGCGGGGGGCAGCGAACGCAGTGAGCGTGGGGGCATCATGTTTGGTCTCCGGCGAGATCAATGCGCAGCGATGAACGGGGAAGACGCCTTGCGCGCCGGGCGCAGCGGAGTCGCGTCGGAGGCGGCGTCAACGGCCGCTCCCGGGGGAGCTGCAAGCAGCAGCTCGCGGGCGAGATGGCGCAGTTCAGGCGTGAGTGGTGCGTGCTGGGAGGCTCTTGGGTCCAGGCAGGCCCAATCGCGCAGCACCGCGCCGAGGAAGCCGTCGGCGCAGGAATGAAGCTGTTGCGCGATGCGGGTGGCCACGCGCAGTTGAGGGTGGCAGGCCATCAGCAGACTGTAGACCATCAGCCCCGCTCGTTGTGTGAGCCATTTCATGCCCGCGTAGGCTTCCGTGACGCTCGCAGGCTCGGTATCAGCCAGCAGCAGCGGGCGCACCTCTCGCAGGGCCACGATGCGGGCGAGTTCGGCCGCCGGGGCGTGCAGCAGGATGACGTCGGCGTCGGGTGCGGCGTCGGCCACGGCCTCCAGGAAGGAAGCCGCCGAACCATGGGCATTGATGTGGCGCAGCGGCAGCCCGCGCGCGGCAAGGTAGGACACCTTGGGCGACAGGCGCTCGATGCAGTTGGACAGATCGACGCTGGCCAGCTCCGAGGGCTTGGCCGAGTGTTCACCGGCGTCGACGACCAGGGTGTTCAGGTTCAGCTCGGCAAAGGCCGCGCACAGGCCTTCCAGCAGCACGCCGGCCCCCATGACGCGCGGATTGCTGACAACCGGCACGAAGCGGGTCTTGGAAGCGGCGAACAGCCGCCGCAGGCCGTGGGCTTGGTCTTGCATGATGGACATCAGTGGACTGCCCTCATGCCTTCGGTCAGCGGCGCACCGGCAAAGATGAGATTGACGTCGGTGTTGTCCATGCGCCAGGCACCCGAGGCGGCGCCCTTCAGGGCACGCTGCACCAGGCCGACGCTGGGCAGGCGGTGCCAGTCTTCGGGCACGCGCTGGCCGTTGGCCACGCCCAGCACCTTGAGCTTGTGGCGGATCAGGGTGTCCAGGGCCGGAGCGAGCTTGACGGCTTCGTCGATCTTGCTGAGCACGACGCCTTCGCAGGCCGCGCCCTTCCAGGCGTTGACGACGTCTTCAATGGTTTCACCCTGCTGGGCGGCATTGATGACGAGCAGCTTCTTGATGCTGGGGTGGGCCAGCATCTCCAGCAGCTCCTGGGTGCGGCTGTCGCGCTGGGCCATGCCGGCGGTGTCGATCAGCACCAGCTTCTTGCTGGACAGCAGGTCCAGCAGGTCGTCCAGCGAGGCGCGGTCATGCGCGGTGTGCACGGGCACACCGAGGATGCGGCCGTAGGCGCGCAGTTGTTCGTGAGCGCCGATGCGGTAGGCATCCAGCGTGATGAGGCCGAGCTGGCTGGCACCGAACTTGGTGGCGAAGTGGGCAGCCAGCTTGGCGGTCGTCGTCGTCTTGCCTACGCCGGTGGAGCCGATCAGCGCGAACACGCCGCCGCGGTCCTCGATGGCCGGGGCGGCCTCATCGGTATGCAGGTTGCGTGACAGCACATGGGCGGCCCAGGCGGTCTCGTCGGCCGGGTCGGCGGGCGAGCCGGGCTTGAACTCGGACGGGCAGCTCTCGGCCAGCTTGCGAACCAGGGCCGGGCTGAAGCCCAGTTCCAGCAGCTTTTGCGTCAGACGCGCCTGCACGGGCTGGCGCTGCAGCTTTTCCATGAAGGCCAGCGACGAAAAACGTTCTTCGATCAGGCCACGCATCTGGCGCAGCTCGGAAGCCATGTCCATCTGGTTGCGCTGGCTGGCATTGGGCTGGCCGGGCAGCGGCATGGGCTCCACGGCACCGATGTCGCTGAGCTGCGGCACCGCGCGTTGCGAACTGGCTGACGGGATGCGGATCTCGTCGCGCAGCACGGGCGGCGCCGGGCGAGGTTTAGGCTGAGGCTGAGATTGAACCGGTGCAGCGGCGCGCTTGGGTGCCAGCGCGGCAATGGCCTCGGCGGCGCGGCGCTCGCGCTGCTGGCGGGCGGCGTCCAGGGAGGTAGCCGCCGGCTGGGTCGGCGGCGGGGCGATCCGCGGTGCCGTTGCGATGGGATCGGGCTGGCCCGTCATCTCGGCCTGGCGGCGGCGCAGCACGCGCTCGCGCACATAGTCCTGGAAGCTCAGCGTGCTCATGGCGAGTTGCTCGACGTCGCCACTCACCTCGGGGCTGCCGAAGCTGGGCTCCATGCGGGAGCGGTCGGCGAAATTGGCACGGGCGGCAGGCGCCTGCGGTTGCACGGTGGGCGGCGGCACCTGCGGGCGGGTCTGGCTGCGCGGCGCACTGTGGGCCATCTGCTCGATCTGCCCCATGCCTTCCGGCGCCATCGCCAGCACCTCGACGCCTTCTGGCACGGTCTTGTTGGACAGCACGACGGCGTCGGCGCCGAACGCCTGCTTGACGAGCGCGAGCGCCTCGCGGGATGTGCGAGCGGTGAATTTGCGGACGTTCATGCTGTGCCTCCGATGATGGAGCCGATGCGGATGGTGTGGGTCTCAGGAATCTCGCTGTGGCCGAGCACCTTGAGGCGGGGCGCGGCGCGCCTGAGCAGGCGCGCCATGGGCGCGCGGATCAGGTCGGGGACCAGCAACGTGGCGGGCACGCCGCGGTCTTCCTGCTTCTGGGCGTTCTCGGCGGCGCTGCGCGCCAGCGTGTCGGCCACGCCCGGGTCGAGCGCTGCGCCGTGCGGCGAATTGAGGGCCTGGGTGACGAGGCGCTCCAGCTCGGGCTCCAGCGCGATGACGTCCAGCTCCTTGGTGGAGCCGTAGATCTGCTGCACGATGGCCGGCGCGATATGGGTGCGGATGCGGCGAGCCAGCTCGACGGGGTCGGTCACAGCGGCGGCATGCTCGGCCAGGCATTCGACGATGGAGCGCATGTCGCGGACGTGCACGCCCTCCTCCAGCAGCAGCTGGAGAACGCGTTGCAGTGTGGCGATGCTGACCATCTTGGGAATCACGTCTTCGATCAATTGCGGCGCCTGCTTGGTGAGGTGTTCCACCAGGGCTTGTGTCTCCACGCGGCCCAACAACTTGGCCGCGTGCACTTGCATCAAGTGTGAAAGATGGGTGGCCACCACGGTCGAGCAATCAACGACCGTAAACCCGCTCATTTGGGCCATCTCCTTTTGCCGCTCCTCGATCCACACGGCCGGCAGGCCGAAGGCGGGGTCGGTCGTCGGCGTGCCGATGAGCTTTTGCGTCGCATGGCCGGGGTTGATGGCCAGCCACATGCCGGGGAAGGCCTCGGCCTCGCCGACAACGGCGCCGCGCAGCGAGATGCGGTACTGGCTGGGGCGCAGCTCCAGGTTGTCGCGGATGTGCACCGGCGGCGGCAGGAAGCCGACTTCCTGCGCGAACTTGCGGCGCACGCCCTTGATGCGGCTCAGCAGGTCGCCTTCCTTGCTCTTGTCGACCAGGGTGATGAGGCGGTAGCCGACCTCCAGGCCCAGGGTGTCGACCGGCACCAGGTCTTCCCAGCTCGCCTCTCCGGCGCCTTCGCTGCTGGGCATGATGGGCTTGACGGCCTTGGCGGCCTCCAGTGCCTGCTCCTTGCTGCGCAGCCAGTAGGCCAGGTAGCCCAGGCCGGCGGCGATCAGCAGGAAGACGACGTGGGGCATGCCAGGGATCAGACCCAGCGCAGCGATGACGCCGGCCGTGATGGCCAGCGACTTGGCCGAGCCGAACACCTGCTTGCCGATCTGGCTGCCGATGTCCTTGTCCGTGCCGACGCGCGACACCACCATGGCAGCCGCGACCGAGATCAACAGGGCCGGCACCTGGGCCACCAGCGCGTCACCGACGGCCAGCAGGATGTAGCTGTCGGCGGCCTGGCCGGCGGACAGGCCATGCTGGGCCACGCCGATGATGAAGCCGCCGACGATGTTGATGGCCAGGATCAGCATGCCGGCGACGGCGTCGCCGCGCACGAACTTGCTGGCACCGTCCATGGAGCCGAAGAAGTCGGCCTCGTCGGAGAGTTCCACGCGGCGGCGCTTGGCCTCCGCTTCGTTGATGAGGCCGGCGTTCAGGTCGGCGTCCACGGCCATCTGCTTGCCGGGCATCGCGTCCAGCGTGAAACGCGCACCGACTTCGGCGATGCGCTCAGCGCCCTTGGTCACGACGATGAAGTTGATGACCACCAGGATGGCGAAGACGATCAGGCCGACCGCGAAATTGCCGCCGATCAGGAAGTGGCCGAACGATTCAATGACCTTGCCGGCGGCGCCCGTGCCGGTGTGGCCTTCCAGCAGCACCACGCGCGTGGAGGCGACGTTCAGCGACAGCCGCATCAGCGTGGTCAGCAGCAGCACGGTCGGGAAGGCCGCGAAGTCCAGCGGCCGCACCATGTGGGCGGCGACCATCATGACCATCACGGCCATCGCGATGTTGAAGGTGAACAGCAGGTCCAGCGCGAAGGGCGGCAGCGGCAGCACCATCATGGACAGCACGAGCAGCACCGCGATGGGCGCGCCGAGCGCGGCGATGATGCCTGCGCGCGGGCCGAGCAGGGCTTGGAGTTTGGCGGTGAGCTGGTTCATGCGGCAGGTCTGGTCTCACCTGCATTCTTCGCGGCGGCCCGGAAAACTTGAGCCGGAGAAACGGCGGGAAAGCCGGGCTGTTCTCCCCGCAGCGCTCACTCCGTGAAGTCTTCCTCGGGCTCGGGTGCCCAGCCCGGCTTGTTGTGCGGGTCGAGCTCCGGCGGCACATGCGGATGCGGCACATCCGGGCGGGCCATGTTGCGCGAGGCCAGGGCGGCGCGCAGCTGGTAAACGTAGGCCAGCACCTGGGCCACGGCACCGAACAGCGCGGCGGGGATCTCGTGGTCGACCTTGGCATGGGCGTAGAGGGCGCGGGCCAGCACCGGCTGCTGCAGCACCGGCACCTTGCTCTCCTTGGCCAGGTCGCGGATCTTCATGGCCAGCAGGTCGGCGCCCTTGGCGATGACCTTGGGCGCGGCCATCTTGCCTTCCTCGTACTTCAGCGCGACGGCATAGTGGGTCGGGTTCATGACCACCAGGTCGGCCTGCGGCACGGCGGCCAGCATGCGGCGCTTGGCCATGTCGCGCATGATGGCGCGCATCTTGGCCTTGATCTCGAGGTTGCCTTCAACCTCCTTCATTTCCTGCTTGACCTCTTCGCGGCTCATGCGCATGCGGCGCAGCCAGAGCTGACGCTGCAGCGGCACGTCGATGGCGGCAAACACCGCCAGCGCCACAGCCAGCAGGCCCAGGCCCCCCATCAGCTGCTGGCCCGCGTAGGCCAGGGCGGACGGCAACGGCACGGACATGATGCCGACATAGGCCGCCAGGCGGTCCTTCAGCACCATGGCGCCGACGATGCCCAGCACCAGGGCCAGCAGCACGGCCTTCAGGGCCGAGCCGAACCCCTGGCCGGTGAACAAGCGGCCCAGGCCGGCGAGGGGGTTGAGATGGCTGAACTTGGGCGCCAGCGGCTTCATCGTCCAGTTCCAGCCGCCGCTGGCCAGGTTGCTGGCGATGCCGACGATCACCAGCACGGCGGCGATCGGTCCCATGACGGCGGCGAAGGCCAGCGTCATCTCGACCAGCCGCTCACCCATGAACCCCTTTTGGGCCAGCAGGCGCGCATCGAAGTGCAGGCCGTTGATCAGCATCTGGCGCAGCTTCTCGACAATCTGCGGCGCGCCCACCGACAGCACGGCGCCGCCGGCGACCATCATGGCGAAATGCGGCAGGTCGCGCGAGCGCGGCAACTGGCCCTCGGCCCGGGACCTTTCGATCTTCTTGGGCGAGGCGGGTAAGTTGCGATCTTGTGCGTCGTGGTCGGCCATGGTGGTGCTGCAGCTGAACCGAATTGTTCGAGGCAGCCGCTGAAACTTGAGCGAGAAAAGCAGGGTGGATGCCCGGCTAATCCCAGCCGGGCCGCAGCGCGCCGGACCAGGTGTGCAGGATTGCCGCCGCCAGGGTGGCGAGGCCGGCGCGGCTCACGCTAATCTCGGGCCGTGCCCCGCTCTGCCCGCCTGCTCACGCTGTTGGCCGCGTCCTGCGCCGGCGCAGCCCTGGCCCAGGCGGAACCGTTGGCCATCGAGTACCGCGACAAGCCGCCCTACAGCTACACGGTGGACGGCAAGCCGGCCGGCTTCCTGATGGAGCGCACCGCCAAGCTGCTCAAGCGCGCCGGCATCGAGGCCCGTTATGCCGAGGTGCCGATCCGCCGCACGCTTCAGAATCTGCAGGCCAACCTGGCGGCGCTGTGTTCACCGGGCCTGTACAAGAACCCCGAGCGCGAGGCCTTTGCCCGCTTCTCCCTGCCCATCCACCGCGACCGGCCGCATGTCGTGCTGGCCCATGCCAGCGTCGCGRCACAGATCCGCGCCATCCCGCGCGTCGCCCAGCTTTTTGCCGATGCTTCGCTGCAACCCGGCGTTCTGGATGGTGTGTCTTACGGCCCGCAGCTGGACCAGTTCCTCGCCACGGCGGCCAAGCCGCCCTTGCGCGCCCAGCTGGCGCCACTGCAGCTGGCGCGCATGGTGGGAGTCCGCCGCGCCGACTACATGCTGATCGACGAGGAAGACCTGAACTGGCTGCGCAAGGACCCCGAATTCGCCCCCCTGCCCCTGGTGCGCGTCGAGTTCGCCGACATGCCGCGCGGGGAACTTCGCTACCTGGCCTGCTCCCTGCAGGTCAAGTCACAGACGCTGGACAAGCTCAATCAGGCCATCCGCGAGCTGCCGCCCGAAGCGCAGGCCGACTGAGGCGCCAAAGAGAAAAGCCGGGCGGCCCTGGCGCGTTCAGAAGCGCTGGCGGAACCCCAGCGTGATGGGCACGGCGTCGGTACGGGCGCCACTGGCATCGCTGGCGCGAAGATAGTCCCAGCTCAATTCCAGCGTCGCGGTTTCGGTGGTGCGCCAGCCGATGGAAAAGCCCAGCGTGGGCCGCACGTCATGCTTGGTGCTGCCGCCGGCAGAAGCATTGACGAAGGCGGCGCCGGCGCGCCAGGTGGCCTCGACATGCTGCCCCCACCGCACGGCCCAGGCGCCGCCCAGTACGGCAGCACGGAAATGTGCCGAGGTGGCCGGGCCGTAGAAGTCGGCGCCGAAATTTGCCTTGCCGAAGTCCACGTACCAAGCCTCGACGGCGGAGACGCCGAAGCGGTAGCCGGCGCCGACCTTGATGGAGGTGGCACTGCCTTTGCGGCAGCGGCAGAGGATGAAGCCGGGTTCGGACTCATAGTGGGTGCCACCGACGGCAACGTCGCCGTACCAACCGATGCGCGAGTCCGGCGCACTGGATTGAGCCTGGGCCAGCGGTGATGCGACGGCCAGCATGGCGGCCGCCAGGGCGACAGCCCCCTGTTTGATTCGGATCATTTGACTTCCCTGATGTTGTTGATGCCCGCCCGTCTGCGGGCGCGGCGGCGTTTGTAGCAGAAGCCTGCCGCCCACCCAGCGAGCGGCATCACCCATTTCGGGACAAGAAAAAGCCCGCCGAATGGCGGGCTTGATGCGGGGCGCGCGAAGCGCTTCAGAAGCCGAGACTGGCCAGCAGATCGTCGACCTCGCCCTGGTTCGTGACGACGTCGGTACGACCCTCGGCGTTGACGACCGGGCCCTGCAGGATGGTCGGGTCGACCTTCTCGCGCTGCTCGGGCGGCACGACCTGCACCAGCAGCTTGACGAGGCTGTCTTCCAGGTCGTTGGCCAGCTTCACGACCTTGGCCACCACCTGGCCGGTCAGGTCATGGAAGTCCTGGGCCAGCATGATGTCCGTCAGATGGCCGTCAATGCTCGCGGTGCGGTTCTCGACATCCTTGACGAAGTTCATCACGGCGCCACTGGCAACGGCGCGCACAGGGTCGGCAACGATGGCAGCAGCCAATTCCTTGGTCGCCCGGCTGATGCCGGCGTGCTCGCCCTTGGCCTGGTCGACGGAGTTCAGCACCTTTTCGGCGGCGGCGGCGGTCTTCTCCGCGATGTAGCTCAGGCGGCTGCGCGCATCGGGCAGGCCGTCGGTGGCCACCTGCAGCTTGGGCATGACGCCCAGGCGCTGCATGGTGTCGTGCAGCGTGCGCGTGATGGTGCCAAGTTGCTGAAAGACTTCGGGCGAGACGAGCAGCGGCTCCTGGGCCTTGCCCAACTGCTCCAGTTGATCCATCGACATGACAGTCCCCTTTTGGTGTTGTCAGGCCGCGGCGGCCAGCTTCTGCATGATCTTGAGGACTTTTTCTTCCAGCGTCGCCTTGGTGAAAGGCTTGACGATGTAGCCCGCAGCACCCGACTGGGCGGCCAGCACGATGTCTTCCTTGCGCGCCTCAGCGGTGACCATCAGCACGGGCAGGTGCTTGAGGTTGGGGTCTTCCTTGATGGCCTTCAGCAACTCGAAGCCCGTCATGTTGGGCATGTTGATGTCGCTGACGACGAAATCGAACTTGGCGCCCTTGAGCATGTTCAACGCCTCGACGCCGTCCTCGGCCTCTTCGCAGTTGTTGTAGCCAATCTCCTTGAGCAGGCCGCGCACGATGCGGCGCATGGTGGAGAAGTCGTCGACGACCAGGAATTTCATATCAGTGCTCATGGCGATCCTCTCTCGGGTGCAGGCGGTATTTCAGGGTCAGCACGCAGTCTAGTTTCTAGCGAGCCGGCGCCGACGATTGAGTTTGCGGCATTTTTCCGTTCTGCGGCACTTGCGTGGACTCGGTCTGCGCAGGCGCTGCGTCGGCTTCGGGCTCGTCGGGCACGTTCTTCAGCACGGCGTCTTCGGCGTCGCGGTTCATGACGATGATGCTGATGCGCCGGTTCAGCGCGCCGTTGGGGTCCTTGGCGTCGAGCAGCTTGCTGGCGGCCAGGCCTTGCACGCGCAGCATGCGCGCCTCCGACAGCCCGCCCGCGACGAGCTCACGGCGCGAGGCATTGGCGCGGTCGGCCGACAACTCCCAGTTGCTGTAGCCCTTGTCGCCGCCGGGGAAGGCCTGGGCGTCGGTATGCCCCTCCACCGTCAGGCGGTTGGGCACCTCGGTCAGCACGCTGCCGAGCTCGCGCAGCAGTTCACGCATATAGGGCTTCACGACGGCACTGCCACTGTCGAACATCGGCCGGTTGCCCTCGTCGACGATCTGGATGCGCAGGCCTTCCTTGGTCATGTCCAGGCGGATCTGACCGCCTAAAGCGGCGAGCTTGGGGTTCTCGGCCAGCACTTCCTCGACCTTGGTCTTGAGCTGCTCCAGCCGCGCCTTCTCGGCCTTGCGCTGTTCTTCCTTCAGCGCACGCAAGGTGTAGCTGGCGCGCTTGGCGGCGCTCTCGCCTTCCTTGACCTGGCCGGTCTCGCGCGTGAGGTCCTTGCCGCCGCCGCGGATGACGCTGGAGGAGTCCCCCGAGCCCGAGCCGCCCAGCATCGCCACCTTCAGGGGCGACTGGAAGAAGTCGGCAATGCCCTTCTTGTCGCCCTCGGTCGTGGAACCGAGCAGCCACATCAGCAGGAAGAACGCCATCATGGCCGTGACGAAGTCGGCATACGCGATCTTCCACGCACCGCCATGCACCGCATGGCCGCCCTTCTTCACCTTTTTGATGATGATGGGCTGTAACTTCTTTGCGTCGCCAGCCATCAGACGGTCTCCGTGTTTCCGGCGCGCGAAGCGCCGCCACCCTCAAGCGGCAGCCGTGGAACTGGCTTTGCCAGGCCACTGGGTGCGCCCCCCTGGGGGGGAGCGCCGAAGGCGCTTCGGGGGGGGGTCATTTCTTCTTGACGTGACCTTCGAGTTCGGTGAACGACGGGCGGTCGCCAGAGAACAGCACCTTGCGGCCGAATTCGATGGCCACCTGGGGCGCATAGCCCTGCATGCTGGCCAGCAGCGTCGTCTTGATGCACTGGAATTCCTTACCGGCGTCCTCGACCTTTTGTTCCAGCAGGCCGGCCAGCGGCTCGGCGAAGCCGTAGGCCAGCAGGATGCCCAGGAAGGTGCCGACCAGGGCCGAGCCGATCATGCCGCCGAGCACTGCCGGCGGCTGACCGACCGAGCCCATGGTGTTCACGACGCCCAGCACGGCGGCCACGATGCCGAAGGCCGGCAGGCCGCCCGCCAGGCGCTGCAGCGCGGCAACCGCCGCATGCTCTTCCTGGTGGTGGGTCTCGATCTCGCTGTCCATCAGCGACTCGATCTCGTGGGCGTTCAGGTTGCCCGACACCATCATGCGCAGGTAGTCGGTGATGAATTCGGTGACATGGTGGTCGTTGCCCACCGTCGCGTACTTCTGGAACAGCGGGCTGTTGTGCGGGTCCTCGACGTCCTTTTCGATGGACATCAGGCCTTCCTTGCGCGCCTTCTGCAGGATGTCGTACATCAGCGCCAGCAGCTCCATGTAGCGGGCCTTGCTGTATTTGCTGCCCTTGAAGCAAAGCCCCAAGCCGGCGGCCGTCGCCTTGACGACCTTCATCTGGTTGTTGGCCAGGAAGGCGCCGATGGCCGCGCCGAAGATGGTGATCATCTCGAAGGGCAAGGCGTGCAGGATGACGCCGATGTTCCCGCCGTGAGCGATGAACACGCCGAAGATGCAGACCATGGAAATGGCCCAGCCGATGATGACGAACATGCGCGGTTGAGTTTGGGGTGTTCAGGCCATATCGGCCCGGAGCCGGGGGGCTTGAGCAAGTATGCCGCGCGTCAGTTGCGGCAGTACTTTCAATTGGGCCCCTTTGAGACGGCTTTCCCTACAGTTGCATACAACCATACGGGTTGCCCACCCGGCAGCTGCCAGTTGGCCACGGGCACCACATCGGGCACGGCAAAGTCCAGGCTGACCAGCCAGGATCCCGGCGCCTGCTCGGCGCAGGCCTTCGCCCAGACACGAGGCATGGACTCGGGCCGCTGGAAGACATAGACCAGGGCGAACGGCGCCCAGTCGTCGGCCCACAGGTCGCCCTGGCGCACCATGGCGCCGCGCACGCGCCAGCGCGCCAGCAAGGCCAGGGGCCGGCTCCATTCGACGCCCTCGACGCGGGCTTGTGGGTAGACGTGCAGCAATTCACGCAGGCCATCGCCGACACCGCAGCCGGCGTCCAGCACGCGCGCACCCGGCGACAGGGGCGCCAGTGCCGGCAAACGGGCCAGCGCGCCGCGGGGGGTCGGGAACAGGGGAGCCTCGCTCCAGGTCCGGCGCGGGTAGAGCCACCACAGCAGCGCCAGTGGCACCAGCCACAGCAAGCCCGAAGCCTCACCCTGCCAGCCCAGGGCCAGCACGGACACCGGGAAGCCCAGGGCGACGATCAGGCGGCGCCAGCGCTCGCCATTCAGCCAACCCAAGGCTGCGGCGACGGCTGCACCCAGCGCCAAGGCCGGGCCGGGTGACAGGCCGGCAAAAAGCGCGGCCGCATAAATGAACCAGGCCGCCAGCCAGCTCAGCAGAGCGGGCAGCGGCCAGCGAGCAATCCACATACCCGAGAGGGTAGCGGAGTGTGAGTTAGTGCATCTGGATGGAACCCTGCGCGCGGCCCTTGCCAGCGCGTGCGGGCGGGTTGCACAGGCCGCAGACGAAATGGCGGGCGATCTCGTGCGGGTGGGTGACGAACTGGCCATTGCACTTGGCGCACTTGGTCAGGGTCAGCATGCCGTTGTCGACGAACTTGACCAGGCGCCAGGCACGCGTGACCGACAGCATGGCTTCCAGGCCCTGGGCCGTCGTCTGCTCCTGGTAGAGCTGGTAGGCCTTGATGACGGTGTCGATCTCGTCCATCTCCGCGGCCTTGTTCAGGTACTCGTGGATGTTCAGGAAGAGGCTGGCGTGGATGTTGGGCTGCCAGGTCATGAACCAGTCGGTCGAGAAGGGCAACTGGCCCTTGGACGGCGACTTGCCGCTCACTTCCTTATAGAGGCGCAGCAGACGCTCGTAGGACAGATCGGTTTCCGACTCCAGCACCTGCAGGCGGGCACCGAGATGGATCAGCTGAACGGCACGGTCGATCTGCTTGGCTTCGGTGAGGATGCTTTTGACGCGCATGGTGTGGCTCCGGAATCAGTAAGGGCGGTTCTAGATCAGGCGTGCTCGTGGCGGCCGGCGATCAGGATGGAGGCGTGCAGGCGGCTGACGCTCTCGTTCGCACCGGGCTTGCTGTGGTTGGTCAGCAGGCCCCACACCAGGTCGTCGCTCATGCGGAAGGCGCACAGCAGCGTGTTGCCGGAAGCGATCTTCATGATCTGCGCCGGGCTCAGCGTGCCAATCAGCGTGGCCGTGTCCTCGCTGATGCCCAGGCGGTACAGGGCCTGTTCGCGGTCGGCGCGGATCAGGCTCTGGGCCAGCATCAGGTAGGACAGGTTGGCTTCACGGATCTCGGCGAGCATTTGGTCGGTGTTCATGGCGGCTTCCGTCAGAGGTGATGGGGTGTTGCGGATCAGTGAAACGGATTGTGTTGACCCCTCTTCTTTCGCGATATCAGGCTGCGTCGGTGCGCCACGTCACCTTTTCTGGAAGGTCTTGTCAGCCAAATTCCTACAGCCGCGTCGGGCTTGCCGGCGCCCAAAAACCAAGGCCCCGGCAGCTCGCGCTGGCCGGGGCCTTGAAGGTGTGAAATTAGTCGCGTCAGTCGCGCTGCAAGCGGTGCAATTCCATCATGGCGACCGGCATCAGTTCTGGTGACTCGGCTCGCAGGCTGTCAGCGCCGGGGCCCGACTGCAGCGCAGTCAGCACCTCGATCGCCCGCTTCTTCTCACCGCGGCCGGACAACGCAAAGCCCAGGGTGTACAGGCTGGGGCCGTGATCGGGCTGGATCTTCAGCGCGCGCTCGGCACTGGCGGCGGCCTGGTCGTGGCGGCCGGCCACGAGCAGCAGCGCACCCATGTCGGCCAGCAGCTCGTGGCTCATGGGTTCGTCGGCCAGGGCGTCCTGCAGGATGCCCAGGCCCTGGCCCAGGTTGCCCCGGGCGGCCTCGGCAAAGGCAGCATTGCGGGCGCGGGCCAGCAGCATCAGGGGTTCCTCCAACGGCGCAGCGGCGGTGGGAAGGTGAACAGCTTTTTGACGGGTCGAGGCGGACAAGGCGGGCATCGCAGGCTCCAGTCCGGCGTGCGGGTTCGGCCGGGATGGAGCGGACTTTAGGCAGGCCTCAGACGACCGATCCAACGAAAAGGCAGGCCCGAGCAGGCCAAAAAATCTTCATCCGGCTGATCCGATGAACAAGGCTTTGCAGATGCCTCTGTTCAAAAGATCACGCCCCTTGACAAAAGCGACTCAAGAAACGTGTCGGCCCGTCCGATAGCCATTGCAACGGCGCCGGCAACGGTTCCGTGGTCCGGCTGGAAAGCCGAGGCGATGTCCAAAGCTCAGGCGGCGGACGAGCTTCAACGGTTGACTGGCGTCGGGCGTAGCCACAAGGGCTTGCCTATTAGTTAGTAAGGCGAGTCTGCGTGGGCAGCACGGGTGCCTCACCCGGGCACTCGGGTCTTCGCCGGCGCTTTGCCGGGTCATCTCTAGCTAAAAGGAAGCGCATCATGCCCGCAGTTATCAATACCAACCTGCTGTCGCTCAACGCGCAGCGCAATGCCAGCTCCGCACAAAGCTCGCTGGCCACCTCCATGCAACGTCTGTCGTCCGGCCTGCGGGTGAACTCCGCACGTGACGACGCCGCCGGCCTGGCCATCGCGGAACGCATGAATTCCCAGGTCAAGGGAATGAATGTCGCCATCCGTAACGCCAACGACGGTATTTCGCTGTCGCAGACGGCTGAAGGCGCCTTGGGCAAAGTCAACGACATGCTGCAGCGCATGCGTGAACTGGCCGTGCAGTCCGCCAACGGCACCAACAACACCGACGACCGCACCGCGCTGAACAACGAGTTCACGCAGTTGCAGAGCGAAATCACCCGCCTGAGCACCAACACGACCTTCAACGGCCAGGCGGTGCTGACCAACACGACGTCGTTCAACTTCCAGGTCGGTGCCAACGCGACGGCCAACGACACCATCACCATCAGCGGCCAGAACATGCTGGGCACCACCACGGCAGTCGGCAAGAACGACGGCGCCCTGGCTGAAGTGGCCAACACGACCAACACCGACATCTCGAACGTGGGCGCGGCCGGCACCGGCGCGACCTTCGATGCCTACACCGGCACCGGCACCAAGGGCGCCCTGGATTCGATCGCCAAGATCGACCAGGCCATCGCCCAGGTCAACGTGGCCCGTTCGACCTTCGGCGCCGCCCAGAACCGCTTTGACGCCGTGATCGAAAGCCTGGGCACCGCGGTCGAAAACCAGTCCGCCGCCCGCAGCCGCATCATGGATGCCGACTACGCCATGGAAACCGCCAACCTGAGCCGCGCGCAGATCCTGCAGCAGGCGGGTACGGCCATGATTGCCCAAGCCAACCAGCAACCGCAGCAAGTGCTGTCGCTTCTTCGATGATCCTGGGCCAGCCTCGACGCTGGCCCTGAGCTCCGACGCGACAGCCGTCGTCGTCGACCCCCGAGGGCAAAGCCCGCCAGCTCAAGCACCTTAAAAGGCCGCCAATCACCCCGCAATTCGCGAGATTGAGCGGCCCGTTTTACAAAGGATCACTCTCAAGCGTTCCCCCGACCGGTCCGATAACGGTTTCAACGGGTCCCAGCTCGTCAGCCCAAGCAACAGGCCACAAGGCCCCATGCGCCGGCTGCCCAGGACTCGGATTCAACCTATTGGCACTGAAAGGAACGCGCCATGTCCGCAATCATCAACACCAACCTCGCCTCGCTGAACGCTCAGCGCAACACGTCCGCCTCGCAGGGCTCGCTGATGGTCAGCATGCAGCGTCTCTCGTCGGGCCTGCGTGTCAACTCGGCCAAGGACGACGCCGCTGGCCTGGCCATCGCCGAACGCATGAACACCCAGGTGCGCGGCATGAGCGTGGCCATCCGCAACGCCAACGATGGCATCTCCTTTGCGCAGACCGCTGAAGGCGCGCTGGGCAAGATCGGCGACATGCTGCAGCGCATGCGTGAACTGGCCGTTCAATCAGCCAACGGCACGAACAACATCGACGACCGCACTGCGCTGAACAATGAATTCTCGCTGCTGCAGTCCGAAATCACGCGCCTGTCCAGCAACACCAACTTCAACGGCAACTCCATCCTGACGGGCTCCGCAGCCACCACCTTCCAGGTGGGCGCCAACGCGACGGCCAACGACACCATCACGATCACCGGTGCCGACATCCTGAATGCCGCCACCGCTGCCAGCACCAACCAGGGCGCCCTGGCCGAGGTCACCAACACGACCAACACCGACATCCTGCTGGTCGGCGCGGCCGGTACCGGCGCCACCTTCGATCTCTACACCGGCACAGGCACCAAAGGTGCGCTGGACTCGGTCGCCAAGATCGACCAGGCGCTGTCCCAGGTGAACACGGCCCGCTCCACCTTCGGTGCCGCCCAGAACCGCTTCGACGCCGTCATCTCCAGCCTGCAGGTGTCGGTGGAAAGCCAGTCGGCCGCGCGCAGCCGCATCATGGACGCTGACTACGCCAGCGAAACCGCCAATCTGAGCCGTGCGCAGATCCTGCAGCAGGCCGGCACGGCGATGATCTCGCAGGCCAACCAACTGCCCCAGCAGGTGCTGACGCTGCTGCGCGGCGGCTGATAGAAGCAAGGCCGCCGGCGGTGGGGCACCGCCGGCACGGGCTTGAGAAGCGTTGAACAACGCTTCCTTAATAGCCGTGGTTTTGACCGTTGTTCGCAGGTTTGACCTGCGCAGGGCACCAACACAATTCACTCCATCGCGTCGCTGACTTCTGCGGCGCGGACACCGGAATCAACCGGGCTGTTGCAGGAGTGCTTAAATGCCCCAGACGATCAATACCAACATCGCATCGATGAACGCGCAGCGGAACCTGAACAGTTCCCAAGGGCTGCTGGCGGTGTCGATGCAGCGCCTGTCTTCTGGCATGCGTGTGAATTCCGCCAAGGACGACGCCGCCGGTCTGGCGATCGCCGAACGGATGAACACCCAGGTCCGTGGCATGTCGGTTGCCATGCGCAATGCCAATGACGGCATCTCGCTGGCGCAGACGGCTGAAGGCTCGCTCGGCAAGGTTGGCGACATGCTGCAACGCATGCGTGAACTGGCCGTGCAGGCTGCCAACGGCACCAACAACGTGCAGGACCGCGCGGCGCTGAACAACGAGTTCACGCAGCTGCAGACCGAAGTGGGGCGGCTGATCCGCAATACCAACTTCAACGGTTCGCAGATCCTGACCGGCGCGGCGACCTCGTTCACGTTCCAGGTCGGCGCCAACGCCACGGTGGATGACCAGATCGTCATCACCCAAAGCGACATCCTGACGACGACCCTGGGAACCAGCGGCACGCCCAACGGCAACGACGGCGCCCTGGAAGCTGCCATCAACAGCACCAAGATCAACATTCTTGGCGCCTCCGGCAGCGGCACAGGGGGCGTACCGCCGACCGCGGCGGTGGATTTCTCCGCCGCTGGCGCGCCGCCCGCCCTGACGGGCGCCAACGGCGACGAAGGTGACCCGTCGGTGGCCGTCCAGTTCCTGGACTTCGCCCTCGCCCAGGTCAATCTGGCTCGCTCCACCTACGGTGCGACGCAGAACCGCTTCGACTCGGTGATCGCCAACCTGCAGGTCGCCGTCGAGAACCAGACCGCAGCCCGCTCGCGCATCATGGATGCCGACTACGCCCAGGAAACGTCCAACATGTCGCGGGCACAGATCCTGCAACAGGCTGGCAACGCCATGGTCGCTCAGGCCAACCAGCTGCCGCAGCAGGTGCTGCAACTGCTCAAGGGCTGAGTCGCCCGCCGCACCCAAAAACGCCGGGATCCGCGTGTCGGAAGTCCCGGCGTTGTCATTTCAGCGCCGGTCCCGCGAAAGTTTTCCTAAAGTTCGCCACCGGCATGCCGAAGGCGTTACGGAACGGGTCTTAACAGGAAAGGGCTATGGCCACCATCTCATCGCTCGGTATCGGCAGTGGTCTTGATGTCGAGAGCCTGGTCAGCAAGCTGATGTCGATCGAGCAGCAGCCGATCAACAACATCAAGCAGGCTTCTGCCAGGCTTCAGACCAAGATCTCCGCTTACGGCCAGCTGCAGTCGGCCGTATCCAGCATGCAGACGGCCGCTCAGAAGCTGTCCGACGCCAGCCTGTGGAACGCTTCCACGGTCAGCGTGTCGGACACCTCGGTCGCCACCGTCAGCGCCAGCAGCGCGGGCAGCCAGAACCATCTGCTCAAGGTCAGCCAGCTGGCCTCGGCCCAGTCTGTGGCCAGCCGCATCTTTACTGGTGGCAGCGAAACCCTGGGTGACGGCACCCTGACCATCGCCCTGGGCCGTTGGGCCGGTGACCCGCCGGTCTTCACCGCCGGCAGCGGCACGCCCGCCGCCATCACCGTCAGTGCGACCGACACGCTGTCCAGCATCCGCGACAAGATCAACGCCGCCAATGTCGGTGTCAACGCCAGCCTGGTGAACGACGCGGCCGGCACGCGCCTGGTCATCCGGTCGCTGAGCACCGGCGAGAACCAGGCCTTCCAGATCACGAGCCCCGATGCCGCCCTGGCCGACCTGACCTACGATCCCGGCAGCGGCGCAGGCATGGCCCAGACCCAGGCCGCCAGCAATGCCCAGTTCAACTGGGACGGGCTGGACCTGACCTCCGAAAGCAACACGCTGACCGGCATCACCGACGGCATGAGCGTGACCCTGCTCAAGACGACGGCCAGCGCCATCAGCATCGGCACCAGCAACGACACGACCAGCATCAAGAAGGCGATCACGGATTTCGCAGACTCCTACAACAAGCTGCTCAACCTGATGCGCGACCAGACCAAGTACGACGCCGGCACCAAGACCGCCGGTGTGCTTCAGGGCGACAGCAAGGCAGTTTCCGTGCAACAGATGCTGCGCGGCATCACCGGCGGCAGCACGACACTCGCCGGCGCCTTCGGCCGCCTGGCCGACATCGGCCTGGAGCCCGGCCAGAACGGCACGCTGACGGTCAACTCGACGAAGCTCGACAAGGCGCTGACCAATCTCACGGACTTGAAGAAGCTGTTCGCCGCGCCGGACGCCGCCACGCCGCGCAACCGGGGCTTCGCTCTGCAATGGAACACCTTTGCCACCCAGATCCTGGGCACGGACGGTGCCATCACCAACGGCCAGAGCAGCCTGCAAAAGCGCATCGCCAGCAACGACGCCACGATCGACCACATGCAGGACTCGCTGACATTGACCGAAAAGCGCCTGCGCGCGCAGTACAGCGCGCTGGACACCAAGATGAGCCAGCTCAGCGCGCTGTCGTCCTATGTCAACAAGCAGTTCGGCAGCACCTCGTCGAGCTGAGCCCGTGAAGAATTGCAAACAAGGCGCCTTAGGGCGCCTTTTTCGTGCCGCCAGCGGGGGTTGGTCGCCTCAAGTTCCCCGGCCGGGCGCCGAAATTTGAAGGTATCCAGCCCAGAGAGCCCCCATGTACGGATCCTCCTCCCCGTTTGCTTCCCGAGCTCACCGCGCCGGCTCCGCCTACGGCAAGGTCGGCGTCGAGACCGATGTCCTCAGCGCCAGCCCGCACCGCCTCGTCGCCCTGCTGTTCGACGGCGTCATGGAAGGCATGAACATGGCTCTGGCCGCGATCCAGGCAGGCAACACGCCGGTCAAGAACAACTCACTGTGCCGCTGTGTGCGCATCCTGGACGAAGGTCTCAAGGCTGCCCTCAACCTCGAATCCACCCCGCTGGCCCACGACCTGCGCGACCTTTACGCGTATCTGTGCATGCGGCTGACCCAAGCCAACCTGCACAGCGACGTCGCTGCCATCGAGGAGTGCAAGCGTCTGCTGGCGCCAGTACGTGACGCCTGGCAAGCCATCGCCGACAACCCCGCAGTGCGCCCTCCCAGGGCCGCCTGATCCGCGCATTCCGCCCCGCCCTGCTCACGCTTTCCGGTACGCCCCCATGAATTCCGAACTGCTCAACTATTACGAGGCCATCGAACAAGCCAGCGCCGACATGCTGTCAGCTGCCCGCACCGGCAACTGGGATGAAGTCGTCAAGCTCGAAGGTGCCTGCGTGCTGCTGATCTCGCAGCTCAAGTCCGCCGCCAACCAATCCCAGCTGGCCCCGAGTGAATCGGCGCTGAAGACCCGCATCATGCAGCGCATCCTGCTCAATGACGCCGAGATCCGCCATCTGGCCGAACCCTGGCTGGAAGACCTGGATCATGTGATGAAGGGCAAGAGCAGGATGGTGCATTGAGCCCCTCGTCCGGTCTCGCCCTGCTGAACGCGGGCGAGTCCAGCCGGTCCCCCGAGGGGACGGCGATGCTTGCGGCGTCGAGCCGCAAGCACATCGCCCAAGGCGGGCCGGCTAGGGGCGGCCCGGCGCTCGGCCCGCAAAACCAACCCGCGCAGCTACCATCCTGGCATGAGCGCCCCTGAACCCACCTCCGAGGAACTGCGCGTCGCCTCCACTGCCGAGATCGCGGCGTATCTGCAGCAACTGCAGCGCGAGAATTCCGGCGTGCTGCTGAGCGGCCCCCAGGGCCAGAGCCTGTCCAGCCGCATCGTCGCGCTGGACGCCGACGCCGACCTCATCGGCCTGGAGATCGGCACCGATCCCGACGGCATCAGCCAGGCCCTGGTGGCCGAGGGCGAGATCACCGCCGTCGCCTACCTCGGCGCCATCAAGCTGCAATTCGAACTCGAGGGCCCCGTCCTCGTCAGCGGCGAACAGGGCACGGTGCTGYGCAGCGCGCTGCCAGCCCGCCTGTACCGCTTCCAGCGCCGTCAGTCCTTCCGCGTGCAACCGGCCGGCAGTGCCTATCCGCGCATCGTGCTGCCTGGCGCCGAGCAACCCGGCCGCGCACTGCGCGTGCTGGACCTCAGCATCGGCGGCCTCGCGCTGGCCCTGCCGTCGGATTTCAGCCCCCTGCCCGTGGGCGAGGTCAGCGACGGCCTGGTGCTCGAGCTGGATCGCATCAGCGCCCTGCGCGTCACCCTGCTGCCCCACCATGTCAGCCCCATCGCCGGCGATACGAGCGGCATGCAGCAGCTGGGATGCTCCTTCGTCGACCTCGATGCCAACGCCGGCCGCTCGCTGCAGGTCTATGTGGACCAGACGCAAAAGCGCCGTCGCCTGCTGAAGCTGGATCCATGAACGCGGCCGGCGGACGGGCTGAGCGCAGGGCCGCTCCCAAGCCAGCCCGCGTTCCCTCGGGGGACCGGTGCGCGTACTCGCGCGCCGAGGGGCAAGGTTTCACGCTTCTCGAGGTGGTTTTCGTGCTGGCCGTGCTGGGCATCATCCTGTCGGCGGCCGTGCCCAGCTACGCGAGTTATCTGGCCCGCCAGCGCCTGCGCCACGTGGCCGAGATGCTGGAGCAGGACCTGCGCCGCGCCCGCGGCCTGAGCGTGGACGAGGGCCGCAACATCTATGTCAGCTTCAGCAGTGGCGCGCAATGGTGCTGGGGCACCAGCCGCACCGCGCCCTGCGACTGCGCCACAGGCGTGCCGCGCTGCGAGCTCGGCGCCATCAACTCCCGCGAGCACAAAGGCACGCTGCTGCAGTCTGGCCAGAGCGTCACCTTCCAGGCCGGCATGGGCCGGGCGCTGGAATGGACGCGCATCGGCATCTCCAACGACCGCAACCAGCAGCTGTATCTGGACTTGAACCCGTTGGGCCGGCCAGCGATCTGCGGAGCAGACGCACGAAAAGGCGCCTGCTGAGTGGTGCACATCGCCAAGYCGGGCCGGCTCGGGAGCGGCCCAGCGCTCGGCCCGAAAGCCGCTAGATCTGCATGTTCATGATCTCGGAGTAGGCCGAGACCAGGCGGTTCCTGACCTGCAGCGTGGCCTGGAAGCCGATCTGCGCCTTCTGCATCGAGACCATGGTCTCTTCAAGGCTGACGGTCGGGTTGTCCAGTTGCACCTCGCGCTGCAGGCGGGCGGCCTCGTTCTGCGAGGCGCTGACATTCTTCAGCGCCTGCGTCATCGCGTCGCCGAAGCTGGCGCCTGACGTGGCGGCCGGCTTGGGCGCTAGCGGCGTGCCATTGACCGCCAGGCCCGCTCGGGCGGCGGCCTGTGCAAAGTCGAAGGGGCGCAACTTCATGTCCATGGGGCAGGACTTTGGCAGCAAGTCACGCGCACTAAGGGCGGAGATGCGCGGGCTCAGTCGGCCACTTCGGCGCTTTCTTTAGGGGCCTGGCACGAATAATTTGCGCCATCGCCGGATTCCCCGGCCCCCGCTGTACTCGCCCATCCGATGGACAACGCCCTGAGCGCCTCTGCTGCTGCCGCCCCGGTGATGATCACCCCGATCACCGCCCAGCCCAACTTCGTGCAGCGCTTGAACGGCCTGCCGCTGCGCAGCAAGCTGACCATGGGCGCCGGCCTGGCCGCCCTGGCCGGCGCCGTGCTGGCCATCACGCTCTGGTCCAGCCAGGGCGACTACCGCCCGCTGTTCAGCGGCCTGGCCGACAAGGACGGTGGTGCCGTCATCGGCCAACTGGCTGCCCTGCAGGTGCCCTACAAGCATGAGGCAGGCGGCACCATCCTCGTGCCCGCCGGCCAGGTTTACGAGCTGCGCATGAAGCTGGCGGCGATGGGCCTGCCCAAGGGCGGCACCGGCAACGCCGTCGGCTTCGAGCTGATGGACAAGTCCAGCATCGGCCAGACCCAGTTCAACGAACGCCTGAACTTCCAACGCGGTCTGGAAGGCGAGCTGACACGCACCATCACCGCCATGTCGGACGTGGCCGATGCCCGCGTGCACCTGGCCATCCCGCAGCAGAACGGCTTCTTCCGCGAGCAGCAAAAGCCCAGCGCCTCCGTCGTGCTGACCCTGCGCGGCGGCCGCACGCTGGATCGCAACCAGATCGCCGGCATCGTGCACCTCGTCTCCAGTGCCGTGCCCGAGCTCAATCCCAAGGCCGTCAGCGTACTGGACCAGACCGGCGCCCTGATCTCCCAGACCGGCGCGGACACCGCCACCGGACTCGACAGCCAGCAGCTCCTTTACAAGCAGCAGGTCGAAGCCGGCTTCAACAAGCGCATCTTCGAATTGCTGGAGCCCGTTGTCGGGCGCGACAACCTGCGCTCCTCCGTCACTGCCGACGTGGACTTCTCACAGACCGAGGCCACCGCCGAGGAGTACCGCCCCAACCAGGGCCCGAACGCTCAGGCTGCGGTGCGCTCCAGCCAGAGCAACGAGAGCAACAACGCCAGCAACGCCACGCCCACCGGCGTACCCGGTGCTGCCACCAACCAGCCGCCTGTGCCGGCCACCGCCCCGGTCAACGGCGCCAGCGCCCCGCTGCAGGCCGCTCAAGGAGCGGGAGCTGGCGGCAACAGCCGTCGCGAACAGGTCACCAACTACGAGGTCGACAAGACCGTACGCGTCACGCGCGGCGCGGTCGGCAACGTCAAGCGCCTGAACGCGGCCATCGTCGTCAACCACCGCTCGGTGACCGATGCCAAGGGCAAGACGACACAGCAGCCCGTGCCGGCTGAAGAGATCACGCGCCTGACCGACCTCGTCAAGGAAGCCATGGGCTTCAACACCGAGCGCGGCGACTCGGTCAAGGTCATCAGTGCGCCCTTCGTCGTCGACAAGACCGAACCGGCCGATGTGCCGATCTGGAAGCAACCCTGGCTGCTGGACGTTGCCCGCAGCGCCATCGTGCCGCTGGCCTTCGTCGCCATCGCGCTGATCGCCGTCTTCGGCATGATCCGCCCCRCCATCAAGGCCGCGGCGCCGCAGCCGCCCGAGGACAAGGCCGAGACGGTGGATGAAGTCGTCGATGACGAAGAGCTGCTGCCTGGGGGCGCCGGCATGCCGCGCCTTGAAGCGCCGATTCATAACGAAAAACTCGAGCGTGCCCGCGCCCTGGCCCGCGACAATCCGGTAGCGGTCGCCAACATCATGCGCGACTGGATGGCGGGCGAGACCGCCGCGTGAAAATGAACCCCTCGTCCAAGGCGTACCTTGGCCGGTCCCCCGAGGGGACGGCGATGCTTGCGGCGTTGAGCCGCAAGCACACCGCCATGGCGGGCCGGCTTGGCGAACTGGAGTCGGACACAAGCAGTCCCTGCGGACTGCTTGTGCCTACGACAGGCCAAGGGCCTCTGGCCCTTGGCAGCCCGGCGCTCGGCCCGGAAGGCACTACGCCTCGCAATGAGGTTTGATCATGGATGACAAGGGCATAGAGAACGCTGCAATCCTGTTGATGTCGCTGGGCGAAGAAGAAGCCAGCGAGGTCTTCAAGCATCTGTCGCCCAAAGAGGTGCAGGCGCTGGGGGAGCAGATCGCCAAGCTCAAGGTCATCAAGCGGGCCCAGGTCGAGACCGTGCTCGACAAGTTCGATGCCGTCGCCGAGACCCAGAGCACTCTGGTCACCGACACCGACGAATACGTGCGCGCCGTGCTGCGCAAGGCCCTCGGCGAGGACAAGGCCAACCTGCTGCTGGACCGCATCCTGCAGGGCAGCGACGTCTCCTCCATCGAGAGCCTGAAGTGGATGGACGCCGCCAGCGTCGCCGAGCTGCTGCGCAACGAACACCCGCAGATCATCGCGGCCATCCTGGCCCACCTGGATTTCGACCAGACCAGCTCGGTGCTGAAGATGTTCACCGAACGCGGCCGCAATGAGGTGCTGATCCGCATCGCCACGCTGGACGGCATCCAGCCAACGGCGCTGAAGGACCTCAACGAAGTGATGAGCCAAATCCTGGCCGGCGGCGAGCGCATGAAGAAGAGCTCGCTGGGCGGCGCCAAGACGGCCGCTGAGATCATCAACATGATGGGCTCCAGCGTCGAGGCCTCGGTGCTGGACTACATCCGCGAGGCCGACTCCGACCTGGCGCAGAAGATCATGGACAACATGTTCACCTTCGACGATCTGAACAAGATCGAGGACAAGGGCATCCAGGCCGTGCTCAAGGAAGTGCAGAGCGAGGCACTCATCGTCGCACTCAAGGGCGCCGGCGCTGAGCTGCGAGAAAAGATCTTCCGCAACATGTCCACCCGCGCCGCCGAGACGCTGCGCGAGGACCTCGAGACCCGCGGGCCGGTGCGGCTGTCCGAGGTCGAGGCCGAGCAGAAGGAAATGCTCAAGATCGTGCGCCGCCTCGTCGACGAGGGCCAGATCGTGCTGGTCGGCGGCGGCGACGACCAATTCGTCTAGAACATGAAGCCCCTCGTCCAAGGCTTACCTTGGCCGGTCTTGCAGACCGCGCTGCGGCATGTGCCGCAGCTCTTCGGCAGGCACATCGCGCCCACTGGGCGCAATGTGTCCGGCCTCAGCCCCCGAGGGGACGGCGATGCTTGCCAGTTCGACCGGCAAGCACATCGCCAGCGCGGGCCGGCTAGGGAGCGGCCCGGCGCTCGGCCCGCAGAATCCCTGGTGCGCAACGACGCACATTGGAGCAACTGACATGGCCACCGGTCGCCAACCCCCGCGGCAAGTCCCGCCGCCTGATCGCCGTGAGACTGATCGGCGTGGCAGCTATGCCCGCTTCATTCCTGGCGAGGAACTCCAGGGCGCCAAGGCCTGGAACCTCGACAACCTGGGCAACGCCGCACCCTCGCCCTTCGCGCCGATGCGCCCCGGCAACCCGCCGGCCACACCCACCGCCGCCGCACCGGTAGAGCCGCCGCCCCCGCCCGAACCCAGCGCGCAGGAACTGCTACACGCCGCGCGCCAGAGCGGCTATCAGGACGGCTACCGCGATGGCATGGCCGCGCTGGACGCCTTCAAGCAGAGCTTTGCCCAGCAGATGAGCAAGCAGCTCGGCACGCTAGTGACGGGCTTTGATACCGAGATGCGCTCGCTGGAAGACGAGATGGCCCAGTCCATCGCCCGTATCGCCGTCGAGCTGGCCCGCCAGGTCGTGCGCAGCGAGCTTGAGCAACGCCCCGAGCTGATCGCCCGTGTGGCCCACGACGCCGTCGAGGCCCTGCAGTTGTCGGCGCGCCACGTGCGCGTGCGTGTCCACCCCGATGACCACCCCCTGGTGCAGGAAGGCGCCGGCAACGAGTTGCAGGCCCGCGAGGCGCAGCTCATCCCCGATCCCGAGGTGCCGCGCGGCGGCGTCAAGGTGGATGCCGACATTGCCAGCGTCGACGCGACGATTGCCACGCGCTGGCAACAGGCCGTCTCGGCCATCGGCCAGCAATCGATCTGGGAAGACCGGCGCACGGAGGACGAATGACTTCGGCGCGCACCGATCGCTGGCAGCGCTATCTCGCCGACCTTGAGACGCTGGCGGCCAACACCGCGCCGCTGGAATCCCACGGCAAGCTGGTTCGCGTGGCCGGCCTGGTGCTGGAAGCCACCGGCATCAAGGTGCCGATGGGCTCGGTCTGCCGCATCCAGATGCCCAGCAGCGGCAACAGCCCGCGCCGCGGCTCGGCGCCAGTGAATGCCGAGGTCGTCGGCTTCTCGGGGGACCGCGCCTATCTGATGCCCACCGACGAGGTCCAGGGCCTGTCCAGCGGCGCCACCGTCGTGCCGCGCCACCTGCCGCCGCTCGCTCCCCAACTCGGCCAGCCCTTGCACCCCTGGCGCCGTGGCGAGGATCGCGGCCTGCACCTGCCGATGGGCGACGGCCTGCTCGGCCGCGTCGTCGACCCGCATGGCCACCCGCTGGACCGCGGCGGCGAGCTGGCCGACATCCACAACGAACCCATGGTGCGGCGCCCCATCAACGCGATGGACCGCGACCCGGTGCGCAKCCCGCTSGACACCGGCGTKCGCGCSATCAACGCACTGCTGACCGTCGGCCGCGGCCAGCGCCTCGGGCTGTTCGCCGGCACGGGCGTCGGCAAGTCGGTGCTGCTGGGCATGATGGCCCGCTACACCCAGGCCGATGTCATCGTCGTCGGCCTGATCGGCGAGCGCGGCCGCGAAGTCAAGGAATTCATCGAGGACATCCTCGGCATTGAAGGCCGCCAGCGCAGCGTCGTCGTCGCCGCACCCGCCGATTCGCCGCCGCTGATGCGCATGCAGGGCGCGCACTACGCCACGGCGATTGCGGAACATTTCCGCGATCAGGGCCGCCATGTGCTGCTGCTGATGGATTCGCTGACCCGCTATGCGATGGCCCAGCGCGAGATTGCCCTGGCCATCGGCGAGCCGCCGGCCACCAAGGGCTACCCGCCGAGCTGCTTCGCCAAGCTGCCGCAGCTGGTGGAGCGCAGCGGCAACGGCCTGCCGGGCGAGGGTTCCATCACCGCCTTCTACACGGTGCTGACCGAGGGCGACGACCCGCAGGACCCCATCGCCGACGCGGCGCGGGGCATCCTGGACGGCCACATCGTGCTGTCGCGCGACCTCGCCGAGGCCGGCCACTACCCGGCCATCGACATCGAGCGCTCCATTTCCCGGGTGATGACCAGTGTTGCACCCCAAAACCAGGTCGATTCCGCGCGTCGATTCCGCCAGCTTCTGGCGAAATACAACAAGGCCCGCGACCTGATCCAGCTTGGCGCCTATGCCCCGGGCAGCGACCCCGAGCTGGACCTGGCCGTACGCCTGCATGCCGACATGACGCGGCTGCTGCAGCAGGACATGCACAGCCCGGCACTTCTTCACGCCAGCGTCAGCCAATTGCAGGCCGTGGTCCAAGGCGCCTAACCTTTCGGGTCGGGCCGCCGATATCGACTGAGCGCCGGGCCCCCTGTCGGGGTCGCCGGGCGCTGTGCTGGAGTTTGAGATGAGTGCACCCGCCAAAGACACACTGAGCCTGCTGTTGGAACGCGCCGAGAACGAGCGCGACGCCGCCGCTCAGGCCTTGCATGCCGCCAGCACCCAGGCCCAGGCCGCCCGTGCCCAGCATGGCGAGCTGTCCGGCTACCGTCAGGACTACCAGCAGCGTTGGACGCAATCCTTCGCCCAGGCCACGACCATGGACATCGTCGGCTGCTACCAGAGCTTTGGCCGCCGCATCGACCAGGCCGTGGACACGCAGGGCCACGTCGCCAGCCACGCCGACCAGCGCCAGGTGCGCGCCCGCGAGGCCCTCGGCCAGGCCGAGATGCGCGTCGCCGCCTTGCGCCAGCTGATCGCCCGCCGCCAGGCCGAAGCCGCCAAAGCGGTGCAGCGCAGCGAACAGCGCGCCACCGACGAATTTGCCGCCCGCGCCCACCTGCGGCGCATGGCGCACGCCTGAGGAGGCCGCCACCATGCTCGCCTCCTCGCAGACCATCGCTCCCAAGCCGGCCGCCTTGCCCTCCGTTCAAGCTTCTCAGCCCGCCCACCCCGCCCTGCCCGGCAGCGGTGCGGCCGGCGGGCCGAGCTTTGCGCAATTCCTGAACGACCAGCCTGGGTTGCCGACGCCACCGGCCCACGCCGATCCGGTGCCGCGCGAGCCTGAGTCCCCGACCCACGAGCCCGCGCCAGCTGCCGCCACAGCCACAGCCACAACCCGCCGCCCTGCCGCGCCTGCACCCGCCAAGCCGGCGCAGGGCCGCACGCCCGACGCTGCAGCTTCGGCCAAACCCGAGCAGGGAGCCGTCAGCGGCGAGGCAGGCGATGACAGCACCGTCGCCACGACCGACGGCGACGGCGCGCAAGACCTTGAAACCTCCGGCCTGGCCGAGTTCACCCAGCTCATCGGCCTGACGCCGCCGGCCTTGCCCGCCCAGGCCATCGTGGCCGCTCAGCCGGGCGCCGAGGCCACGGCAGACGACACGCCTGGCGGCAAGCATGTCGCCCGCGGGCGCATCAACCGGCTGGCCGACGACGACAGCACATCAACCGCCCGCGCCGGTACCGGCGCTGATGCCGCTTCGGCTGGAGCTTTCGAGCGCCGCCCGGCGGACGCCACCTCACAGGACGTCGCGCCTCGCGCCAAGGGCGTGGAACAAGCCATTGCCGCCGACAAGGTGGCGGCACGCGCGGCCATCCACAGTGACGCCCTGCAAGCCGCCTCCTCCGGCGATGCCAGCACGGCTCACGCGGCCACCTCGCCTGATGCCCTCCCCACCAGCTTCGCCGCGGTGCTCGCCCAGGCCATGCCGGCCCTGGCAGCCGCGGCCGACACCGCACCGGTCAGCGCCAGTGGCCAGGTGCAGGCCGCCGTTCACAGCAATGCCTTCGCGCCCGAGCTTGGCGCGCGCGTCAGCCTGCTGGCGGTGGACGGTGTGCAGCAGGCCGAGTTGCAGCTCAACCCGGCCGACATGGGCCCGGTGGCGGTGCAGATCGTCATCGACGGCTCCCAGGCGCAGGTCTCCTTCCATGCCGCCCAGGCCGAAACCCGCCAGGCGCTGGAGCAGAGCCTGCCCGACCTGGCAGCCGCGCTGCAGAGCCAGGGACTGACCTTGTCGGGAGGGGGCGTCTTCCAGCAAACCCAGCAGGATCAGAAGGATCCCAGGGGCAGCGATGCCGACGCCGGCAACAGCGGTGACGACCGCAGTTCGCGCACAACGACCGGCGGCGGGCGCATCGCCGCCGGCACCGCGGCAGCACCCGCCCGGCGCGCCGTCGGCCTGCTCGACACATTTGCCTGAAGCTGAAGCGGAAATAGGCACACCTCGCTCCAGCTAATCGGCGCTTGCCCGGCGGGCCCGGGGTCAATAATCCAGCGCATGTGCCCACGGCCTGCAGTGGCTGGCCTGGGCGATGGACGTCTCAAGGAGTGCTCATGGCGACTGCGCCGGCTGCTGCGGAAACTGCCGCGCCCAAGGGGGGCGGCAGCAAGAAGCTCATCATCATCCTCGCCGCCGTGCTGGTGCTGGTGCTGGTGGGCGGCGGCGCGGCCGTCATGCTGCTCAAGAAGAAGCCCGTTGCCGAGGACGGTGAAGACGGCGCCGAAGCCACCACCGAGAGCCCGGCCAAGCCCAAGGCCCACGCCAAGAGCGACCACCCGCCCACCTTCGTGCCGCTGGACCCCTTCACGGTCAACCTGGCGGACAAGGACGTGGACCGCTTCGCCCAGATCGGCATCACGCTGCAGGTCGAAGACCCGAAGTTCGCCGACCAGATCAAGGCCTACATGCCTGCCATCCGCAGCAATGTGCTGATGGTGCTGGCGCACAAGACCGCCGCCGAGCTCTTGACCCGCGAGGGCAAGGACAAGCTCGCCAAGGACATCATGCGCGAGTCGGTGCGCCCCATGGGGATCGAGCTCGATGAGGACGACGAGCACGAAGCCGCCGACGCGCCCAAGAAGAAAAAGAAGAAAAAGGCCCACGTCGAAAGCCCGGTGACGCAAGTCCTGTTCTCCAACTTCATCGTCCAGTAAGCCTGGGTCAGCAATGAATCAGCAGATCCTTTCCCAAGACGAAGTCGATGCACTGCTCCAGGGCATCACCGGCGAGAGCCAAAAGCTCGAGCAGGAAGAGGAGCAGGTCGGCGGCATACGCGAGTACAACCTCGCCAGCCAGGAACGCATCGTTCGTGGGCGCATGCCCACGATGGAAATCATCAACGAACGGTTCGCGCGCAACATCCGTGTCGGCCTGTTCAACTTCATCCGCAAGAGCCCGGAAGTCGCCATCGGCGGCATCAAGGTGCAGAAGTACAGCGCCTTCCTGCGCGAGATCGTCGTCCCGACCAACTTCAACATCGTGTCGGTGAAGCCGCTGCGCGGCAGCGGGCTGATCGTCTGCGACCCGACGCTGGTGTTCGCCGTCATCGATTCCCTGTTCGGCGGCATCGGCAAGTTCCACGCCCGCATCGAGGGCCGCGACTTCTCGCCCACCGAGCAGCGCGTCATCACCCGCATCGTCGAGGTCATCCTCGCCGAGTACCACAAGGCCTGGAAGGGCATCTATCCGCTCGAGCTGGAATACCAGCGCTCGGAGATGCAGCCCCAGTTCGCCACCATCGCCACGCCCAGCGAGATCGTCGTGTCGACCTCGTTCACGCTGGAAATCGGCGAGACCAGCGGCACCATTTATTTCTGCATCCCCTACTCGACGCTGGAACCCATCCGCGACGTGCTGTATTCGACGACGGTCGGCGACTCCTCCGAGCCGGACCGGCGCTGGATCAATCTGCTCAAGACCCAGATCCAATCGGCCGAAGTTGAACTGGTGGCGGAGCTGGGCACGGCGCCGGCCACCGTCGAGCAATTGCTGGCCTTCAAGCCGGGCGATTTCATCGAACTGGACCTGGACCCCATGATCCAGACCAAGGTGGACGGCGTGCCCGTCTTCGACTGCCACTACGGCACGTCCAACGGGCGTTATGCCCTCAAGATCGACAAGATGCTGACCGGCCCTCAAGAGAGCTGGTTGGGAGCCAAACATGAGCCCTGATTCACCCAGCCAAGAAGAACAAGACGCGATGGCGGCCGAGTGGGCCGCGGCGCTGGCCGAGGCCGCGCCCGCCCCCTCCACCGCGACCGAGGTCGTTACCGAGGTGCCGGAGCAGGTGTCCACGCCCAGCTTCGCCAACTTCACGCCGACCAGCGGCGCGGGTCCGGGCAATGACATCAACATGATCCTGGACATCCCCGTCCAGCTGACCGTTGAACTGGGCCGCACCCGCATCCCGATCAAGAACATCCTGCAACTGGCTCAGGGCTCGGTCGTGGAGCTGGACGCGCTGGCCGGCGAGCCGATGGACGTGCTGGTCAACGGCTACTTGATCGCCCAGGGCGAGGTGGTGGTCGTGAACGACAAGTTCGGCATCCGGCTGACAGACATCGTCACGCCTTCCGAGCGCATGCGCCGCCTGTCCAAGGCCGCTTGAGACCACGCCCGAGGCATGGTCTTCGGACAACCAAGGGTTTGCCGGGCCATTTAGGGGGTTCGGCAGCTCAAGTCCGTCCGCAGAATGCCGAGGCATGAATGCTTCCGGCCTGCTCCCCTTTCTCTGGTTCCTCGGCATCGTCGCGCTGATCCCGGTCGCGCTGTGGCTGCTCAAGCGCACGCCGCTGGGTGGCTCAGCGGCCACCGGCGTGCTGCGTGTCGTGGCGCAACTGCCCACGGCGCCGAACCAGCGCATCCTCGTCGTCGAGGTCGGCCAGGGCGATGACCGCCGCTGGCTGGTTCTGGGCGCCACCGCCCAGAACATCACGACGCTGCATGTGATGCCGCCCCAGGCCGAGCCCGTCCCGCCGGCGAGCTTTGCCAAGCTGCTGAGCAAGGAGCGCCAAGATGCGTCTTAAGCCCCTGCTTGGCGCCACGTTGCTGCTCGCAGCCGGTGCCGCCTTTGCCCAAGCCCAGACGCCGCCGGCCACCGTGCCGCTGCTGATTGGGCAGGGTGCGGGCGGCAGCTACTCGGTGCCGATCCAGACGCTGCTGTTCTTCACCGCCCTGGGCTTCCTGCCCGCAGTCATCCTGATGATGACGGCCTTCACGCGCATCGCCATCGTGCTGAGCCTGATGCGCCAGGCGCTGGGCACGCAGGCCGCGCCGCCCAACCAGGTCATCGTCGGCCTGTCGCTCTTCCTGACTTTCTTCGTCATGAGCCCGACGCTGGACAAGGTCTACGCCGAGGCCTGGCAGCCCTACAGCGCCGGCACCATCCAGTTCGACGAGGCCTTGAAGCGCGCCGAGGTGCCGATGCGCGGCTTCATGCTCAAGCAGACGCGCCAGGCCGACGTGGCCCTGTTCTCGCGCCTGGCCAAGCTGGATGCCAGCGTCAAGGCCGAGGACGTGCCCTTCAAGGTGCTGGTGCCGGCCTTCGTGACCAGCGAGCTGAAGAGCGCCTTCCAGATCGCCTTCCTGATCTTCATCCCCTTCCTCGTCATCGACATGATCGTGGCGAGCGTACTGATGAGCCTGGGCATGATGATGCTGTCGCCCGTGCTCGTCGCCCTGCCCTTCAAGCTGATGCTGTTCGTCTTGGCGGACGGCTGGAATTTGCTTCTTGGTTCTCTTGCAGCGAGCTTTGTGACCTGATGGACGCTCAACAAGTCTTCACCTTCGGCCAGCAAGGCCTCTACATGATGATGCTGGTCGCCGCACCAGTGCTCATCGTCGTGCTGCTCGTCGGCGTCGTCGTCAGCGTGATCCAGGCGGCCACGCAGATCAACGAAGCGACGCTGTCCTTCGTACCCAAGGTCATCGCCACGGTGCTGACGCTGGCCGTTGCGGGGCCGTGGATGATGACGACGCTGGTGGAGTACATCCAGCGGACGTTGATGACGATCCCGAACGTGGTTGGGTAGGTTGGCGCCGTGAGTGGGCGGCTGGTCAATGCTTCGGGTTGGCGCCACGTTGCCGGGAGTCCGTCCCGGCGGCCGGGTAACTTTCTTCTGCGGGGCCAGAAGAAAGTCACCAAAGAAGAGGCCCTGAACCGCACACCAGCACCACATGCACGAGCTGCGCCGTGCAACAGCCGCACGGTGAGTGGTCAGACGCGAACCGCTGCGCTCTCGCTGCTGTCCCTGTCACCAGCACCATCCATCGCCCCGCCTGCCCGCTTAACGCGCGGCTGCACGCCGGGCTCACCAGAAAACCAAATACAACGTCGCTCGGGCGACGCGACGGCTAGTTGCGCTCGGCGGCGTCGCCCCAGCGACGCGGTATTCCCTGATAAGCCCGGCGTGCAGCCGGCGTTAAGCGGCGTGAAGGGGCAATGGATGGCGCTCTCCACAAGGACAGCAGCGAGAGCGCAGCGGGTCGCGTCTGCCCGTAATGCAGGTGAGTGTTTTCGCGCGACGCTCATGGCGTCGTCGCGATCGTGTGCGGTTCAGCGCCTCTTCTTTGGTGACTTTCTTCTGGCGCCGCAGAAGAAAGTTACCCGGCCGCCGGGACGGACTCCCGGCAACGTGGCGCTAGGCAACTACCACGAACGCAGCCCGCTCTCAGGCGACAGCCATTGAACGGAGCGACAACAAGCCAATGTTCTCCGTCACCGAAGCCCAACTCCTCGCCTGGTTGAATCCACTTTTGTGGCCCTTCATCCGCACGCTGGCCCTGTTCGCCGGCATGCCCACCTTCAGCCAGCGCAATGTGCCGCTGCGCCTGCGTGTCGGCCTGGCCCTGTTCATCTCGGTCGCCAGCCAACCCTCGCTGCCCGAGATGCCGGTCACGCCACTGGACTCGCTGCCCGCTTTAACGCTGCTGGTCGCCCAGCAGCTGCTGATCGGCCTGTCCATGGGCTTCGCGGTGCGCATCGTCTTCGCGGCGCTGGAGTTCGCCGGCGAAATCATCGGCCTGCAGATGGGCCTGAACTTCGCCGGCTTCTTCGACCCCAGCACCGGCGCCCAGGGCACGGCCAGCGCGCGCTTCTTCGGCAGCATGGTGGCCTTCCTGTTCATCGCCATCAACGGCCATCTGCTGCTGATCAACGCGCTGATCCAGAGCTTCCACGCCTTCCCGGTCGGCGGCGAACCCTTCGCCTTCCTGCGCGTGGCGACACCTCAGCAATGGGGGGCCGAGATCTTCAGCATCGGGCTGTGGATCGCGCTGCCGCTGATCACGATGCTGATGTTCGTCAACCTCGTGCTCGGCGTCATCTCGCGCGTCGCGCCTCAGATCGGTGTCTTCTCGGTCGGCTTCCCGCTGACCGTCAGCATCGGCCTGATCGGCATGGTGGCCACCCTGCCGCTGATGCAGACGCCGTTCATGGTGGCGCTGGAGCGTCTGCTGTCAGCATTCAGTTAGGCCTCGCGCAACGCCGTCGTCACCGGCAGCGAAGCCGCCCGCACCGCAGGGAACAGGCCACCCACGAAGCCGATGGCCAAGGCCCACTTGATGCCCTCCCACAGCAGTCCCGGCGACACGGCCAGGTTGAAGCTGAGCTTGCCGACCGAGCCGGCCGCCATCGTGGAGGCCTCGTAGCCGTTGAAGATCAGCCAGGCGATGCCGCCGCCGATGAGGCCGCCGATCAAGGCCAGCAACGTTGTCTCCAGCATCACGGCGACAACGACCGGCAAGCCGCGAAAGCCGATGGCCCGCAGCGTGGCGATCTCGCGGGCCCGTGCGGCCACGGCGGCGAACATGGTGTTCAGCGCGCCGAACACCGCGCCCACGGCCATGATGGAGCCAACCACGATGCCGATGATGCGCAGGATCTTGGTCATCTGCTCGCTCTGCTTGGCGAAGAACTCCACCGTCGTGGTGGCCTTGACCTTGAGCTGCGGGTTGTTCTCCAGCGATTCGCTGAAGGCCTTGATCGCCGCCGGGCTGTCCAGTTTCACCGTGGCCGAGTTGGCACCGTTGCCACGGCGGTAGGCGTCGTTGACCATCGTGGCGTCGCCCCACAGTTCGGACTCCATCGCGTCGCCTGAGGCGAAGATGCCGACGACGGTCCAGGGCTGGTTGCCGAGCTTCAACGTGGCGCCCACCGTGAGCCCGTCGAACTGCCGCACTGCGCCCTTACCGACGACCAGTTCCCGCAGGCCCGGCTGGAAAACCTTGCCCTCGACGATCTTGACATTGGGCCGCACGGTAAAGGCGGCCTCGCTGATGCCGCGCACCTGGGCGCTGCCCTGGTCGCCGGCCTTGCCGCCCTTGACCGGCAGGTTGGCCGCCACCACGGTTTCGGCCGAGAGGATGGGCTCGCCCTTGGCGTTGCGGGACACCCCAGGCGCCTGCCCGATCTGCACGACGTCCTCCCGCGTCAGCGACGACGACACCTCGTTGGCGGATGCGCCGCGCATGACGATGGCGGTGTCCAGGCTGCCCGAGTTGCGCAGGGTCTGCGCATAGCCCTCGGCCATGGCCAGCAGCGACACGAGCACACCCACCACGCCGGCAATGCCGACGACGATGACGGCCGAGGAGCCCAGCCGCTGCGTCAGTGTGCTGATACCCACCGAAGTGACCGAGAGCGCCTGCGCGCCGCTGCGAAAGAGCAGCATCCACAGCGCCAGCAGCGCGGCCAGCGCGAGGGCGCCATACCAAGGCATGAGGATCCACGCGGCCAGCATCAGGACGGTGAGGAGGATGAGGCCGAAGTTCTTCAGGAATTTCATGCTCATGCCCTCCCGGCCAGTGCATCGGTGATGTTGATACGCATGGCGCGCAACGCCGGCAACGCGCCGACGGCCAAGCCGAACAGCAGGGCCAGGCCCACGCCGATCATCCAGCTGTCCACCCCTGCCGCCGGCAGGTTGAGTGCGCCGCCGCTACCCTGACTGACGATGGGGCCGATGACGCTGGCCAGCCCCAGGCCGGCCGTGCCGCCGATCAGCAGCAGCAGCACCGACTCAGCCAGCACCATCGAAAGCACGCTCTCACCCGAGAAGCCCAGGGTCTTCAGCACCGCGATCTCGCCGGTGCGTTCACGCACGGCCTGCATCATGGTGTTGCCGGCCAGCAGCAGCAGCGTGAAGAACACCGCACCCATGATGGAGGTGACGATGAGGTTGATGTCGGCCACCTGCTTCATCCAGCTGGACATGGCGGCTGCCTCGGTCTGGGTGCGCGTCTCGTGGTCGGAGTTGGCCGAGATCTCGTCGATGGCCTTGAGCACGCGGTCAGCCTGGTTCACATCCTTGACGCGTGTCACATACCAGCCCACCTGGCCCTGGTTCCAGGGCGTGGTGTCGTCGAAGTATTTCCAGTTCAGCAGGAACATCTGGTCCCACCAGCCGGCCGCCTTCCTGTCCGCCACATGGATGATGCCGACGATCTGGAAGGGCCAGTTCTGGCTGCCGTTGCGGTCCGGGAAGATGGTGGACTGCATGGGCACTTGGTCGCCGACCTTCCAGCCAAATTTGCGCGCCAGGCCTTCGCCGACGAGGGCACCATTCTTGGTCTCGGCAAACGCCTTGCGGTGCTCGGCCGAGACTTCCATCTCGGGGTAGATGTCCAGGTAGTTGGGTGCGACGGCAAAACTGAAGACCGCGTTCTCGGGCTTCTGGTAGGCGCCGCCGAACCAGTTGGCGAAGGCCACATCCTTGACGCCGTCGATCTGCGAGATGCGTGCGCCCAGCGACATCGGCAGCAACTGGATGAAGCTGAGCTTGGAGCCCGTCTGCAACCGTTGGGCGCCGTTGGCACTCTTGCCGGCCTGGTCGAAGCCGACGCGCACCGCGTCCAGCAGGCCGAACAGCAGGAAGGCCGTGATGATGGACACCAGGGTCAGGAAGGTGCGCCCCTTGCGCCGGAACAGCGCCGCCCAGATGAGATGAAGGTATTTCATGCCAGCCTCCGCAGAGCCGTCTCAAAGAGGCTGGACGCCCCCTCGGGGGGCAGCGAACAAAGTGAGCGTGGGGGCATCATCTGCTCCTTCAAGCGGTGGCTTCGGTTACCAGCGTGCCCTTGTCCAGATGCAGCGTGTGGCTCGCTCGGGCGGCGGCGCGCGGGTCGTGGGTGACCATGACGATGGTCTTGCCATGATCGCGGTTGAGGGCCTGCAGCAGCGTCAGCACATCCTCGGCGGATTGCCGGTCCAGGTCGCCGGTGGGTTCGTCGCAGACCAGCAGCGTCGGGTCCGACACGATGGCCCGCGCGATGGACACGCGCTGCTGCTGGCCGCCCGACAGTTCGGTCGGCTTGTGCGAGGCGCGGTCGGCCAGGCCGACGAGCTGCAGCGCAATCGCCGCGCGCTTCTTGCGCTCGCCCGCTGACAGCTTGGTCAGCAGCAGTGGCAGCTCGACGTTCTTCTGCGCCGACAGCGTGGGCATCAGGTTGTAGAACTGGAACACGAAGCCGACGCGCGATGCGCGCCACTTGGCCAGCGCCGCGCCGGACAGCTTGTCGATACGTTCACCGCCAACGCTGATGGCGCCGCCGCTGGGAGCGTCCAGGCCGCCAATGAGGTTGAGCAGCGTGGTCTTGCCGGAGCCCGAGGGGCCCATCAAAGCAAGGAAGTCGCCCTGCTGCACATCCAGCTCGATGTGGTGGAGCACTTCCACCTTCTGCTTGCCACGGGTGTAGACCTTGGACAGGTCACGGATCTCGATCAGTGCGCTCATCTCTTCAGTCCTTCTTCACGATGTTGGAACCCTGCTTCAGTTCGGTGGGCGGCGACAGCACGACCGTTTCGCCCGCCTTCAATCCGCTGGTGACCAGCTTGAACTTGCCCGCGTCGGCGCCGAGCTTCACGGCGCGCTGCTCCGCGCGATCGTCATGGGCGACGAACACGGCGTCGCCGCCGTCGCGCTGCACCAGGGCCTCCGGCGGCAGCAGCACGCCGGGTACCGGTTTGGCTTCGGTCTTGGGCTTGGCCGCCAGGAAACTCACGCGCACGCCCATGTCGGGCACCAGACGTTCGTCCTTCTTTTCCAGTGCCACACGCACCTTGACCGTGGCCTTGCCACGATCGGCGCTCGGGATGACGGCAACGACATGGGCCGGGATCTTCCAGTCCGGGTAGGCGTCGAGAACGGCTTCGCAGGGCATGTCGGGCTTGACCTGGGCGATGTAGGCCTCGTTGACGTCGACGTTCACTTCCAGCGAGTCCATGTCGACGATGGTGCCCACGCCGGTACGGGTAAAACCCCCGCCGGCGGACAGCGGCGAGATGATCTCGCCCACCTGCGCCGCGCGGGCCGTGACGACGCCGTCAAACGGCGCCCGCACGGTGGCGTAGTCGAAGTTGACGCGCGCCTGCCGCGCCTGGGCCTGGGCGGCCTCGATCTGGCGCTGAGACGCTTCCATCTGCGCGGACACGGTCTTCACCGCCGTGGCCGCCTGCTCGCGCGACTGGCGCGTCGTCATGCCGCTGGCGTTCAGCTCGGCCTGGCGGCGCTCGTCGGCCTGGGCCTGGGCGAGCTGGGCGCGCACCTGGCCGAGATTGGCTTCGGCCGTGCGGATCTGCGCCTCGGCCGCGGCGAGGCCGGCCTTCAAGCCGGTGTCATCGAGCCGGGCCAGGACCTGCCCCTTCTTGACCTTGAAGCCCTCGTCGATGAGCACCTCAGTCAGCGTGCCGGTCATCTGGGCCGAGACGGTCGCCATGCGGCGCGCCGTCACATAACCCGTCGCCTGCAGGACCGCATCGGCGCTGGCGCCCTGACCGTTGGCGCGGACCGTGACCGTCTGCACCGGGATCGGCTTGTTCCCCGACAGCCACCACCAGGCCCAGGCGCCGCCCGCGGCCAGCAGCACGACGGCCACCACCAGGGACCAGACCCACTTGGGCGGCCCGCCGTCGCCATGGTCCTCGCGATGCGCACCGTCGATGCGCAACTCTTTCAGCAATCCGGTATCGATGACACGCCCCCTTGAACAGTTGGCTTGGGCGGACCCTCAGGCCCGCAGCAGCACCGGTCTTTCGACCACCCATTTGGAACCGGGGCGGATTGTGCAGTGGCTGCTGCCACAGCATGTCATCAATCGATGGACGGCGGCTGGCGGTGGCGAATCGACAGCCAGAGGCGATGAACGGCGGCAGTCAGGCCTGGCGCGCCGGCGTCATTCAGCTGGCGACGAGTCCGTTGCGGATGGCATAGACCGTCAACTCGGAGTTGTTGCTCAGGCCCAGTTTCTCCAGCATGCGGGCGCGGTAGACGCTGACGGTCTTGGGGCTGAGCATCAGCTCCTCGGCGATGTCGGACAGCCGCTTGCCCGAGGCGATCATGACCAGGGTCTGCAGCTCGCGGTCGGAGAGCTTGTGGTGGGCCTGCTCGGTGACGGGCGCGGTCAGGCTTTCGACCAGCATCTGCGCGATCTCGGGCGTTACATATTTTCGGCCCTGGGCCACGGTGCGCACGGCCTGCACCAGCGTGGCGGGGTCGCCGCCCTTGTTGACATAGCCATAGGCGCCGGCCTTGAGCGCGCGGATGGCGTACTGGTCCTCGGGATACATGGACACGATCAGCGTGCGTACCGGGTTGCCCTCGTCCTTGAGCACATGCAGCACGTCCAGGCCGGAGCGGCCGGGCATGTTGATGTCCAGCACCAGCACGTCGCAGGGGTTGTCCTTGCCCAGGGTGTGCAGCAGGCCGCGCAGCTCGGTGTAGTCGCCGGCCTCGCCAATGACCTCGATGTCCTGGGCATCCGCCAACGTGTCACGGATGCCGCGGCGGATCAGGCCGTGGTCGTCGCAGAGGATGACCTTGATCACGCGCGTCCCCAGATGGATTGGCCATCATCCTTGCCGAAGTCGGTCGAGTCGTCCAGTGCGTCAATGGCGTCCTGGGCCAGCGGCACGGTCAGGATCAGGCTGGTGCCGCCGCCCGGCGGGCTGGACAGGTCGACCCAGCCGCCCACCGTCGCGGCGCGCTCGTGCAGGCCACGGATGCCGAAGGACCGCTCCTTGGCGAGGTCGCCCCGCCCCATGCCGCGTCCGTTGTCGCGGATCTCCAGCGTCAGCACGCCGGAGTCCTGGCTGAGTTCGATGTCGACCCGGGTCGCCAGCGCATGCTTGGATACATTGGTCAGCGCCTCCTGCGCCGTGCGGTAAGCCACCAGCGGCACGCCGGAGGGCAGCGCCAGCCGCTCTTCGCCGATGCGCAGGCCAGCCTCGATGCCGGTGCGGCGTTCGAAACGGGCCGTCATCCACTGCAGGGCGGCAACCAGGCCCTGCTCCAGGATAGCCGGACGCAGGTTGTGCATGATGCGCTGGCTGGCCTCGATGGCGGCATTCACAGTCTCCAATGCCGCGGCAACGCGCTGGCGCACCTCAGGCTCCTGGGCATGGCGGTCGATCCAGGCGAGGTCGAACTTGACGGCGGTCAACGACCCGCCGACGTCGTCATGGATCTCCCGCGCGATGGCGGCCCGCTCCAGTTCGACGCTGGTCTGCAGGTGGCCGGCCAGCTGGTGCAGGCGCTGCTTGGACTTGACCAGTTCGTGATCGGCGGCCACACGGGCCTTTTCGTTCTCGGCGGCGTCGATGGCATGCAGCAGGGCCGGTGCCAGCCGGTTCAGGTTGTTCTTCAGCAGGTAGTCGGAGGCGCCATTGCGCATCGCGCCCACGGCGGTGTCCTCGCCGATCTCGCCGGAAACGAGGATGAAAGGCGTCAGCAGCTGGCGCGCCTTCACCGCCTCCAGCACATCCAGGCCCGAGTAGCCAGGCAGGTTGTAGTCCGAGATGATGGCGTCCCAGGGGCGCTCCAGCGCGGCCAGCACGGCGGGCAAGGCGTCCAGCCTCTGCATCTCGACCTTGAGCCCCGCACGGCCGAGCTGGGCAAGGATGAGTTGATGGTCGAGTTCGGAGTCCTCGACATGCAGCACACGCAGGACCCGGGGCGCCTGCTCCATAGCAGAAATCGTCATGGGGGCGCAGTATGCCGCCGCTCGCGGCAGGTGGCCCGGCGCCACACTTGACGCGGGTCAGAGCGGTAATACGGCTCGTTCTCGTGACATCTCCAGGTCGACAGGGGCCGAAAAAGGAGTGAACATGCCATGATGCATTCGCCCTGAGGGTATCCACAGGGCTGGGACAAGAAGCAGCATCCCCTCGCGGAGACACGATGCAGACAGAACCTTCCACCGCCGCCGAATTCGATGGAGCCGTGGCCGCCATGCCGCTGCTGGCGGCCGCGGAACTGCAGGATCACCTGATGACGGTGACGAACGACCTTGAGCGCCTGCAGCGCCTTCTCGACGATGCCGGTGAAGCCCTGTCCACGCATTTCTACAGCGCGTCCGGCGAGGTCATGTCCCTGCTCAGCAGCAGCGACGGCACGCCGGCCTCCGAAGGCCTGAAGCAGATCATGCAGGACATTGCTGGCGCCATCACAGCGCTGCAGTTCCAGGACATGGCAACCCAGCTCATCGCCCACACCAGCCAGCGCCTGCGCAACTGCGCCGACCAATTGGCCCGCGACGCCTTCGGTGCGGATGACGAGGACGGCGCGGCCGTCGTCGAGATCGCACCGCTGCGGCCCAACCCGGTCACGCAGGATGAGATGGACGCCGGCTCCATCGAACTTTTCTGAATCCCCCCAAGCTAAATTCAGCCCCCAGGCAACGTTCTCTCGGAGAAAACTCAAATGCACTCAATCCTCGCTGTCGACGATTCGGCCTCGATGCGCCAGATGGTGGCCTTCACGCTCAAGAACGCCGGCTTCAACGTGGTGGAAGCTGTGGATGGGCAGGACGCCTGGGAGAAATCGGGCCAGCGTGACTTCGACCTCGTGCTGACCGACCAGAACATGCCGCGCATGGACGGCATCAGCCTGACCAAGAAGCTGCGCGAGAACCCCAAGTTCAAGACCACGCCCATCCTGATCCTGACCACCGAGTCCAGCGATGCGATGAAGCAGGCGGGCCGGGCTGCCGGCGCCACCGGCTGGCTGGTCAAGCCCTTTGACCCGGCCAAGCTGATCGAAGTGATCGGCAAGGTCATTCGCTGAAGTTCGGTCCACCGGAGCAACAGCCATGGGCGACATGACCACAGAAGGCGCCAGCATCAGTGCTGGCATCGACCTCAGCCAGTTCTACCAGGTCTTCTTCGAGGAAGCCGGCGAGAACCTCGACAACATGGAGCGGCTGCTGCTCAATGTGAACGTCGAGGCGGCCGACGACGAGGAGTTGAACGCCATCTTCCGCTGCGCCCACTCCATCAAGGGTGGCGCGGCAACCTTCGGCTTCAGCGATGTCGCCGAGCTGACCCACCAGATGGAGACGCTGCTGGACAAGCTGCGCCGCCACGAGCTGCAGCCCAATGCCGCCATGGTGGACGTGCTGCTGCAGTCCGGCGACGCGCTGCGCACCCAGCTCGCCCGCCATCAGGGCTCGGGCGGCGACGTATTCGACACGACCGACCTGCTGGTCAGCATCAAGAGCTTCGTCGAAGGCGGCGGCGCGCCCGCACCTGCAGCAGCCGCTCCGGCACCCAAGGCTGCACCCGCGCCTGCTGCCGCGGCGCCCGCCGTACCGCTCAAGTCCGGCGCGCGCCTGCTGGAACTGCAGGTCGGCCCGCTGACCGACCTCAGCCTGGCCGACAACCTGGTCGAGCTGTTCAAGGAAATCACCGACCTCGGCAACATCGAGCCGCTGGACGCCGGTCAGAGTTCCGACGGCATGCGCCGCTTCAAGGTGCTGACCAGCTCGACCGACAACGACCTGCTGGACCTCTTCACCTTCCACGTCGCCCGCGAGCAGGTCAAGCTGATCCCGCTCGGCCCCGGCTTCGGCTTCTACGACGGTGCGCCCGGCGCACCACCGGCCGAGGCACCGTCCGCCGACCCCGGCTACGGCTTCTTCGATGACGCCCCCGGCGTGCCCGAAAGTGTCGCTGCGGCAGCGCCCGCCGCGGAGGCCGCGCCCACGGCCGCCATCGTGCCGACCCGCCCCGCCACGCCAGTCGCCAAGGCCGAGGCCAAGCCCGCGGCCATGGACCAGACGACGCTGCGCGTGTCGATCGAGAAGGTCGACCAGCTCATCAACCTCGTCGGCGAACTCGTCATCACCCAGGCCATGCTGGCCCAGAACAGCCGCGAACTCGACCCGGCGATGTACCAGCAGCTGACCTCGGGCCTGGCCGACCTGGAGCGCAACACGCGCGATCTGCAGGAATCGGTCATGTCGATCCGGATGATTCCGATGTCGACGGTCTTCAACCGCTTCCCGCGCATGCTGCGCGACCTGGCGGCCAAGTTGGGCAAGAAGGTCGAACTGGTCACCCAGGGTGAAGCCACCGAACTGGACAAGAGCCTGGTCGAGAAGATCACCGACCCGCTGACCCACCTGGTGCGCAACAGCTGCGACCACGGCATCGAGATGCCGGAAGACCGCACCGCCCGCGGCAAGCCCGAGCAAGGCACGATCACGCTGGTCGCTTCCCACCAGGGCGGCAGCATCGTCATCGAGGTTCGCGACGACGGCCGCGGCCTGAACCGCGACAAGCTCATCAAGAAGGCGCGTGAGAAGGGCATCGACGCGCCGGACACGATGACCGACGCCGAGTGCTGGAGCCTGATCTTCGCGCCCGGCTTTTCCACGGCCGACGTGGTCACCGACGTGTCCGGCCGCGGCGTCGGCATGGACGTGGTCAAGAAGAACATCACGTCGCTGGGCGGCACGGTCGAGATCGACTCGGCGGAAGGCTACGGCATGAAGGTGTCTGTGCGCCTGCCGCTCACACTCGCCATCATGGACGGCATGAGCGTGGGCGTTGGCGACGAGTGCTACATCCTGCCGCTGTCCTCCGTCGTCGAATCCTTCCAGGTGCAGTCCGACACCATCAAGACCGTCGCCGGCTCCGGCCGCGTCGTCGAGGTGCGTGACGAGTACATGCCGGTCATCGAGCTTGAGAAGGTGTTCGACGTGCCGCGCTTCGACTTCGAGCATGTCAGCTCCATCATGGTCGTCGTCGAGGCCGAAGGCGGCCGCGTCGCGCTGCTGGTGGACGAACTGCTCGGCCAGCAGCAGGTCGTCGTCAAGAACCTCGAAGCCAACTACCGCAAGGTCAATGACGTGTCCGGCGCCACCATCATGGGCGACGGCCGCGTGGCCTTGATCCTGGACGTCGGCAGCCTTGTGCGTCGTTCGCGCCATTGAACCATCACACACATAACTAGGAGGTCTGCATGGAAGCCAGCAACGTCCCTGCCCTGCGCCAACCCGGTGCCCTCAGCGCCAAGGCCCATGGCCCCAAGAGCGGCGAGTACCTGACCTTCCGCCTGGGCTCCGAGGAATACGGCATTGACATCCTGAAGGTGCAGGAGATCCGTTCCTACGAGCAGCCCACGCGCATCGCCAATGCGCCGGACTTCATCAAAGGTGTCGTCAACCTGCGCGGCGTCATCGTGCCCATCGTCGACCTGCGCCTGAAGCTGAACTGCCCGAGCGCCGAGTACAACAGCTTCACGGTCGTCATCGTGCTGAACGTGAAGAACCGCGTCGTCGGCGCCGTCGTGGACTCGGTCTCCGACGTGCTGGAGCTGAGCCGCGACGCGATCAAGCCGGCCCCCGAGTTGAGCTCGGCGTCGGTGGATACCAGCTTCATCACCGGCATCGGGTCCGTCGGCGACCGCATGTTGATCCTGATGGACATCGAAGGCCTGATGAGCAGTGCCGAGATGGGCCTGATGGAAGCGGCCATCGCCGCTTGACCGCCCTGCCCTGATTCCTGTTCACGTGCCCCCCGCAACGAGGCGGGGTGTGCGGAGCCTTGCTTGCTTTGGCCCCTGGAGATTCGCATGAGTCAGCCCAACAACTCCATTGCCCGCCAGGTGTCTCTGACCGGCGCAGTCGCCGTTGCAGTGGTGCTGCTGGGTGTCAGCCTTATCGTCGGCACACTGCTGAAGCGGTCCGCCAATGACCAGGTGCAGACCTGGGTGGGCGACAAGGCCGAGTCGCTGATCGACGCGATGCAGGCGATGGACGACGTCGCCGCCAAGCAGATCCAGCGCAGCTTTGGCTCCTTCCGCCAGGATTTCGGCCCCAGCTTCACACTGGACGAAGCCACCGGCGACCTGCGCGACTGGGGCCCCAAGCTCAATGGCAACTTCACCCAGGTCGACAAGTTCGCGGCCGTCAACGGCGGTGTGGCCACCGTTTTCGCGGCCAAGGGCGACGACTTCGAACGCATCACGACCTCGCTGAAGAACGAGAAGGGCGAACGCGCCATGGGCACGATGCTGGGCAAGCAGCACCCTGCCCATGCCACGGTTTCCGCCGGCAAGCCCTACACCGGCCGCGCGCTGCTGTTCGGCCGCGCCTACATGACGCATTACGAACCGATCAAAAGCGACGCCGGCAAGGTCATCGGCATCCTCTTCGTCGGCTTCGACCTCGACGCCTTCGAGCTCGCCATGGACCGCATGGCCGGCAGTGCCAAGTTCTTCGAGCACGGCGGCACCTATATCGTGGCCGTGCCCAAGGACCCGACCAAGGCCCTGCTCGCCGCCCACCCGTCGGCCAAGGGCAAGCTGCTGTCCAGCGTCGCACCCGGCTTCGAGAAGACGCTGGCCGAACAGACCGCCAGCGCCGTCGTGCTGGACGACGTGCCCGATGTGCTGGGCAACGGCAAGACCGACAACTTCGCCGTGGCGCGCAAGAGCGAGAAGACCGGCTACTGGGTCGTCGCCCAGGTCTCACGCGGCGAGGCTCAGGCCGCCGGCCGCACGACGCTGTGGTTCTTCTGGGGCGCCCTCGCACTGACTGCCGTGGGCCTGGGCTTCGGGTTGATGTGGATGATGCGCCGTTGGGTCGCACAGCCGCTGGCCTCGCTGCAGAAGGCCGTCGGCGCGATTGCCGAGGGCGACCTGACCCAGTCGGTCAGCAGCAGTCGCAACGACGAGATCGGCTCACTGATCCAGGACACCGAGGGCATGCGCCAGCGCCTGGCCACCACCATCGGCACGGTGCGCAACTCGGTCGACAGCATCGGCACGGCCAGCACCGAGATCGCGACCGGCAACCTGGATTTGAGCCAGCGCACCGAGCAGACAGCCAGCAACCTGCAGAACGCTGCTTCGTCCATGAGCGAACTGACCGGCACCGTGCGGCAGACCGCTGACTCGGCCCGCACGGCCAACCAGCTCGTGCAGTCCGCCGTGGCGGCCGCGACACGCGGTGGCGAGGTCGTCGGCCAGGTCGTCACGACCATGGACGAGATCAATGTCGCCAGCAAGAAGATCTCCGACATCATCGGCRCSATCGACGGCATCGCSTTCCAGACCAACATCCTGGCGCTGAACGCCGCCGTSGAAGCGGCGCGYGCCGGCGAGCAGGGCCGCGGCTTCGCGGTCGTGGCCGGCGAGGTGCGTTCCCTGGCCGGCCGCAGCGCGGAGGCGGCCAAGCAGATCAAGGCCCTGATCGGCAACAGCGTCGAGCGCGTCGAGAACGGCGCCCGTCTGGTGCAGACGGCCGGCACGACGATGGGCGAGATCGTCTCCAGCGTGCAGCGCGTGCAGGACATCATTGGCGAGATCAGCTCGGCCGCCACCGAGCAGAGCGAGGGCATCAATTCGGTCAACACCTCGGTCGTGCAGCTCGACCAGATGACGCAGCAGAACGCCGCCCTGGTSGAAGAGTCCGCCGCCGCGGCCGAGAGCCTGAAGGAGCAAGCCCAGCGCCTTGTCGAGGCCGTCGCCGTGTTCCGCGTGGCCGGCAGCGAGCCGCAGCGCAGGGCCAGCGCCCCGGCACCGACGAAGGCGCACGCACCCGCTCCAAAGGCCGCAGCACCCAAGGCGCCTTTCAAGGCGGCAGCACCCAAGCCCGCTGCCGCGAAGCCCGCCTCCGTCGTCGCGCCCCGCCCTGCCCCGGCACCGGCACCGGCACCGGCGGCCGCCGAAGGCGACTGGGAAACCTTCTGAGCCCTGGGCGCTCCTTGTTGATGCCCGCCTAGGGCGCCATGGCCTTGAGCGTGGCAACTGCCACCGCGCGGACGGCTTTGTCGGCCTCGACGTCCTCGCTGGCGTTGCTGGTCACCAGCACGGCATCTTCGGTGTCCGGCTTCAGCACGATGAGGGCGAACCAGGCCTGATTGCTGCCGGTGTGGGCGAGGTGGCGGGCGTTCACGCCGGCCATGCTGTTCTGCGCCCGCCAACCAAGCGCAAACTTGCCGCCTTCACGCGCCGGTTGGTGCAACAGGTGGTAGGTCTGCGCCTTCAGCAGCTTGCCGCGTCCGTGCTCGCCGGCCATCTGGTCGACCGCGAACCTGGCCCAGTCTTCCAGCGACATGGTGATGCCCCCGGCCGGCGCAATGACGGCGGGGTTGTCCGCCTCCACGCCTTCGACGGGTTCGCCAGCCTTGTGCCCCAAGGGCTGGCCGCGGTGGGTGGCACCAAACCCCGCGCTGCGCAGGCCCAGCGGCTCGAACAGCTCGCGTTGCAACAGGGTCTCGTAGGGCAAGCCAGCGGCGCGCTCGGCGGCCAGGCCGGCGATCAGCACACCCGAGTTCGAGTAGCCGTCGCCGGCACCGCGCGCAAAGGCGGGAGGCTGCGCCAACGCGATGCGGGCGAAGGCCAGGCGCTGTTCGTGCAAAGGGCGCTTGTCTTTGTAGAACACCGCCATCCAGGATTCATCAATGTCCGCTTGCAGGCCGGCCTGGTGTGCGAGCAGGTCACGCAGGGTGACGTCACGATAGGCGGCCTGCATGTCCACGGCCAGCTCGGGTAGCAACTGACTCAGCGGGGCGTCCCAGGACAACACGCCCCGTTCCACCAGCCGCGCGACCATCGTGGCCGTCATGGCCTTGCCGTTGGAGCCGAGGTGCCAGACATCGCCCGGCCGGACCGGTTCGGCGTCGCCCTTGGCGCGCAGGCCGGCCACCACAAGCTCCGTCACCTGGCCACCGCGTATCACCACGGCGCCCATGGCGGGCACCTTGCCGCCCAGGCTGGTTTCGAGGCGAGCCTGCAGACCGAGGGTGGGCGCCGCCTTGACCGCAGACGCGGGCGCCTGCGGCGCATCGGCTGCAAGGACTGTGAACGAGGCGGCGCATGCGGCCAGGGCGATCGCGCAGATTCTGTGGTTCATCACGGGGTTTCTTCTGTTCTGGACACACCGATCCCGCGGCTCGACACGGCGAGGCAGGACCGCCCGCCATGCGGCATGGGGAGGGTTGGAGGGCCGGCGCAGTGTTGTCGGCGCCCTCCTCGCGGGCCAGCACTTGCCGACGAAACGCACGATCGTCGGCATGGTCGGCAGCTTGCTGCCCCAGGCCGTATCCACCAAAGAAAAAGGCCCGCGATCAGCGGGCCTGTTCAGGGCGGGGGCCAGGTGTTGACTACACGCGCTCAGCCACCCAGCCCGCCACGCTCTGCAGCGCCGCGGCCACGCCGGCCGGCTGCGTGCCGCCGGCCATGGCCAGGTCAGGCTTGCCGCCGCCCTTGCCACCGACCTGCTGGGCGACGAAGTTGACCAGCTCGCCGGCCTTGACCTTGCCAATGCTGTCGGCCGTCACGCCGGCTGCCAGCTGGACCTTGTCGCCGTCGACCGCGGCCAGCACGATGGCCGCCGTCTTCAGCTTGTCCTTGAGCTTGTCCATGGTCTCGCGCAGCGTCTTGGCGTCGGCGCCTTCCAGCTTGGCGGCCAGCACCTTGATGCCACCCACGTCCACGGCCTGGGCCAGCAGCTCATCGCCCTGGGCGGAGGCCAGCTTGCTCTTGGCAGCGGTGAGTTCCTTCTCCAACGACTTGATCTGGTCCAGCACCGCGTGCAGACGGGCACCCAGCTCGTGCGGCGAGGTCTTGAGCGTCATCGCGGCACCCTGCACCGTGGTTTCCAGCAGCTGCAAATAGGCCAGCGCGTTGTCGCCGGTGACGGCTTCGACGCGGCGGATGCCAGCTGCAACGCCCGACTCGGCCACGATCTTGAACAGGCCGATGTCGCCCGTGGCCTTCACGTGGGTGCCGCCGCAGAGCTCCTTGGAGGAGCCGATGGACAGCACCCGCACCGTCTCGCCGTACTTCTCGCCGAAAAGCATCATGGCGCCCGACTTCTGCGCGTCGTCCAGCGCCATGACCTGGGCGTTGGCCCCGGCATTGCCCAGGATCTCGGCATTCACGAGCGACTCGACCTCGCGGATCTCCTCGGCCGTCATCGGCGCGTTGTGCGCGAAGTCGAAGCGCGTGCGCTCAGGCGTAACCAGCGAGCCCTTCTGCTGCACGTGGGCACCCAGCACCTCGCGCAGGGCCTTGTGCATCAGGTGGGTGGCGCTGTGGTTGCGCACGGTCTTGGCGCGGCGCTCGGCGTCAACGCGGGCAACGAACACATCGCCCACCTTGACCGAGCCTTCCACGACCTGGCCATGGTGGCCGAACACATCGGCCTGGATCTTGATCGTGTCCGCGACGACGACGCGTGTCGTGCCGTTGCGCAACTCGCCGGCGTCGCCGACCTGGCCGCCGCTCTCGGCGTAGAAGGGCGTGTGGTCGAGCACGATGACGGCATCGTCACCGGCCTGCGCCTCGTTGACCTGAGCGCCATCGACGTAGATGGCCGTCACCTTGCTGTGCTCGCAGACGAGGTGCTCGTAGCCGTGGAACTCGGTCGGCGCGCCGCTGTAGGCCAGGCCTTGCGCCATCTTGAACTTGCCGGCGGCGCGGGCGCGGTTCTTCTGCTCGTCCAGCAGTTCGTTGAAGCGCGTCTCGTCCACCGTCACGCCGCGCTCGCGGCAGACGTCGGCGGTCAGGTCGACCGGGAAGCCGTAGGTGTCATGCAGCTTGAAGGCCGTGTCGCCATCGACGTTGCCGCCCTTGGCGAGGGCTGCTTCGAGGATTTCCATGCCGGTGGCGATGGTCTGGAAGAAGCGCTCCTCCTCCTGCTTCAGCACGTCGGTGACGCGAGCCTGGGCCGCGCGCAGCTCGGGATAGGCCTCGCCCATCTCGGCGCTCAGCGCCGCGACCAGCTTGTGGAAGAACGGCGTGCGGGCGCCGAGCTTGTAGCCGTGGCGGATGGCGCGGCGGGCGATGCGGCGCAGCACATAGCCGCGGCCGGCGTTGCCGGGAATGACACCGTCGACGATGGTGAACGAGCAGGCGCGGATGTGGTCGGCGATGACCTTCAGCGACGGGCTGGTGGCGTCACAGTCGCCACCACCGGCCGCGTCCACAGCCTTCTTGGCCGCAGCCAGCAGCGTCACGAAGGTGTCGATCTCGTAGTTGGAATGCACATGCTGCAGAACCGCAGCCAGGCGCTCCAGGCCCATGCCCGTGTCCACGCTCGGCTTGGGCAGCGGGTGCATCACGCCGTCTTCAGTCCGGTTGAACTGCATGAAGACGTTGTTCCAGATCTCGATGTAGCGGTCGCCGTCCTGCTCGGCCGAGCCCGGGGGGCCGCCGGCGACGTCGGGGCCGTGGTCGTAGAAGATCTCGGTGCAGGGGCCGCAGGGGCCCGTGTCGCCCATCATCCAGAAGTTGTCGGACATGTAGCGCGCGCCCTTGTTGTCGCCGATGCGCACGATGCGCTCGGCGGGCACGCCCACGGTCTTGTTCCAGATGTCGTAGGCCTCGTCGTCTTCCTCGTAGACGGTGACCCAGAGCTTGTCGGCCGGCAACTTGAAGTTGACTGTCAGCAGCTCCCAGGCATAGCTGATCGCGTCCTTCTTGAAATAGTCGCCGAAGCTGAAGTTGCCCAGCATCTCGAAGAAGGTGTGATGGCGCGCCGTGTAGCCGACGTTGTCCAGGTCGTTGTGCTTGCCGCCGGCGCGGATGCACTTCTGGCTGGTGGTGGCGCGCGAGTAGGCGCGCTTGTCAAAGCCCAGGAACACGTCCTTGAACTGGTTCATGCCGGCGTTCGTGAACAGCAGCGTCGGGTCGTCACCCGGCACGACGGGGCTGGACGCGACGATCTGGTGGCCTTTCGACTCGAAGAACTTCAGAAAGGTCTGGCGGATCTCGGCGGCTTTCATCCGGGGTTTCCTGGAAAAGGTCTGTGACAAGGAGGGGCGATTGTAGAGAGGGGGCTTTACATCGCCCGGGTAGAGTGCCTCTCAATTCGATTGGAGAACCTTGATGGACGCGAATTCGCCGCTGGAGGCGCTCGAGAATCCCGGTCTGCTGCGCACGCAGGCCCTGATCAATGGCGAATGGGTCGGCGGCTCCGCCACGTTTGCGGTCAACGATCCGGCCACCGGCCGCGAACTGGCCCAGGTGCCCAACCTCGGCCGCGCCGACGCCGATTCAGCCATCGCCGCCGCCGCCAATGCGCTGAACGCCTGGCGCTCCAAGCCGGCCAAGGAGCGCGCCGCGGTGCTGGTGCGCTGGCAGCAACTGCTGGTCAAGCACGCCGACGACCTGGCCCGGCTGATGACGGCCGAGCAGGGCAAGCCGCTGGCGGAGGCGCGTGGCGAAGTCGTCTACGGCGCCAGCTTCCTCGACTGGTTTGCCGAGGAAGGCAAGCGCGTCTACGGCGAGACCATCCCGACAACCGACCCGACCAAGCGCTACCTGGTCATCAAGCAGGCCGTCGGCGTCTGCGCGGCCATCACGCCGTGGAACTTCCCGTTGGCGATGATCACGCGCAAGGTCGCCCCGGCCCTGGCCGCCGGCTGCACCGTCATCATCAAGCCGGCCGAGGCGACGCCACTGACGGCCCTGGCTGCTGCCGAACTGGCCCAGCAGGCCGGCATGCCGGCCGGCGTGCTGAACGTGCTGACGGCGGACTCCCAGCAATCCATCGAGATCGGTCAGGTGCTGTGCGAGAGCGATGTCGTGCGCCATCTGTCCTTCACCGGCAGCACGGAGGTCGGCCGCATCCTGATGAAGCAGTGCGCGCCGTCGATCAAGAAGCTCAGCCTGGAGCTGGGCGGCAATGCGCCCTTCATCGTCTTTGACGACGCCGACCTCGACTCCGCCGTGGAAGGCGCCATCGCCAGCAAATACCGCAACGCCGGCCAGACCTGCGTCTGCGCCAACCGCATCTATGTGCAGGCGGGTATCTACGACGCCTTCCTGGAGAAATTCGCGGCCAAGGTCGCGGCGCTGAAGACAGGTAATGGGTTTGATGCCGGCATCAATGTCGGGCCGCTGATCGACGCTGCAGCGCTGGAAAAGGTCGAGACCCATGTCGCCGACGCCATCGCCTTGGGTGCCAAACTGCTGGCGGGCGGCAAGCGCATCGAGACCGCCGGCGGCAACTTCTTCGAGCCGACGCTGCTGGCCGATGCGACGCCGCAGATGCTGTGCTCGCGCGAGGAGACCTTCGGCCCGGTGGCGCCCATCTTCAAGTTCCAGACCGAAGAGGACGCGATCCGGTTGGCCAACTCCACCGAGTTCGGCCTGGCCAGCTATTTYTACAGCCGCGACATCGGCCGCATYTWCCGCGTSGSCGAGGCGCTGGARTACGGCATGGTGGGCGTCAACACCGGGTTGATCTCGACCGCCGAGGTGCCGTTCGGCGGTGTGAAGCAATCGGGCCTGGGCCGCGAGGGCGGGCGCCAGGGCATCGAGGACTATGTCGAGGTGAAGTACCTCTGCCTGGGCGACATCCACCGCTGAAAACCAGGCCCCGGCAACAAAAAAACCGCGAGGCAGCTTCTGGCTGCACTCGCGGTTGCCGAACCGACTGACCGGGCCTTGTGCACCCGGCAGTCAAGCTACTTACTCGAAATCCACGCTGAAGGTCAGCGAGGTGAAGCGCGGGGCACCGAGGTAGTAGAACTCGGTGCTGGCAGATTGCGATGCGGTCGAGCCATTCGTCGTCCGCAGCGGCGTTGCCTGCGTGTTGGTCAGGATCGAAGACGCGCTGCGGTACTTCGCATTGCCGATGTTGCTGACGTTCAGGCGCAGTTGGGCGTTCTTCAGCTGCGAGCCGAAGTTGCCGAACTTGAAGCCGGCGTCCAGGTCACCGGTGGTGTAAGCGGGGGCGGCTTCCTGGTTCATCAGGTCCACGTACTGCGAGCCGGTGTACTTGCCCTTCAGGCGCACATAGACCGGGCCTTGCTCGTATTGCACGGACAGGGCGGCCATCTTCTTGGGCGTCTTGCCGAACTCCTTGTCCTTGATCGGCAGGAAGCCGGTAGCGGTCAGCTGCAGATCGTCCGTGATCTTGCTCTTCTGCAGCGTCAGCGAGCCATAGGCCGAGAAGCCGCCGAAGACGCCGCTGCCCACTTCCATCTCCAGGCCACGGTTCTTCACGCCGCCGGCATTTACATAGGTGGCGACCAGGGTATTCGGGTCCGTCGCCGAGACCTGGCGGTTCTTGAAGTCTGAGCTGAACAGCGTAGCCGTGAACGAGATGTCCTTCGACTGGAAGCGGTAGCCGCCGTCGATCATCGTCGACGTTTCCGGCTTGACCTCTACGAAGGGCTGGACCGGGCCGCCGTTGACGGATGCTACATAGACGCCGCTGGAGCTGACCTGATAGGCATAGTTCGGTGGTGCGCGGAAGTTCTTCGCGGCATTCAGGAAGACATGCTGTTTGCTGTCCAGGTTGAAGCGGGCACCGATTTGCGGCAGCGCCTTGCGGAACGAACGCGTAATGTTGAAGTCTTGGTAGACGTTGGCGCCCTTGGTATAGACGCCATTGACCAGCGTGTAGGTCGGGACCGGGGTCTCGCTAGCGTAGTTGGTCACGTCACGCGTCACATGCGGCAGGCGCAGGCCCAGCGAAATGAAGGCGCGGTCGTTCAACAGCGTGATCTGGTCGTTCAGGTAGATCTGGTAGGCGGTGCTGATCGTCTTGCTGTCGCGACCTTCGTAGCAGGTGCCGTCAGTGCGCTTGATGCAGCCGTCCTGCAGCCAGGGGTCCGCCGGCGTGCCGTCGGCATTGATGCGGACGCCCGGCTGGGTCTGGCGGTGCTGGGCACGCTCATACCACAGGCCCAGCTTCAGGTAGTGGCTGTCCAGCGTGGTGCTGAGTTCGCCGGTGATGCCGGGACGCATGGTCTTGGTCACGCTGGCGCGGCCCACGGCAACCTTGTCCAGCTTGTCGCCATCGCCATTGATGTCAATGGCGCCGCCAATCAGGCTAGTCCCCGAGCTACCGGTCTTGGCAGCGGTACCGGTTTCGTCAAGGATGACTTGCGACCAGCCGCCGTTGCCAAAGCCGTACCACATGTAGGGCTGGACCTTCAAATAAGTGTCCTGGGCGACCTTGAAGGAACCCGACACCGACGCAATCACGTTCTTGAACGGGTTCAGCGCCATGCCGTAGTAGACCGGCGACTGGGTGACGTCGGTCTGGGCCGTGCCGCCCACCGGTGTCTTCAGCGCCTTGAAGTTCGCGCCGTAGTCATAGTTGTAGCCATAGGGCGTGCCATTGGCATCAGAGCCAGAGGCAAAGGAGGCGGCGCAGCTGGAGAGCGGAACGAGCTGAGCTTGGCACAGGCTGACCGAGAAGATGTTCTGGTTGTACAAACGGTTGTACAGGATCGAGCCCAGGATGTGGTTGTCCTCGTTCAGGTCGAGCGTGAAGCCGGCGTCGACATGGTCCTTCTTGAGCTTGCCGACACCCTTCCACTTGTCGGCTTCGGCATGCGAATAGCTCAGGAAGACCTTGGCCTTGTTGTCCAGGAAACGACCCGTATCGACACGCAGGAAGGAGCGGAACAGGTTCAGGCCACCGAACGTCTGCGAGAAGCGGAGGCGGCTCGTGTCATTCGGGTCGCAGGTGATCATGCTCACGCTGCCGCCGGTGGCGCCGCTGTGGGGCGATTCCAGCTCGGGAGAGCCCTGGGCCACCGAAGCGGTACAGAGGTTCTCCTTGTCGATCATTTCCTGGGCGTAGAAAGCATAGCCGCCCGAATCGTTGACCGGCACGCCGTTCACCGTGAAGCCGATCTGATCGGAGCCGAAGCCGCGGATGCTCACGTCGCCGCCGTTTAGGCCGGTCGCGTCGTAGTTGTAGGTGTTCACGCCGGGCAGCTGCGCAATGCTCTGCAGCACGTTTCCGGTGGCGATTTCCTTTTCCATCGCGGCCTTGGTGATCGTGCTGCGGCCCTTGACGGAGTCGTCATTGATCATATTGCCACCGGCCAGCTTGGCACCGGAACCAATGACCGTGATCGTGCCCAGGCGGACGGCATCGTCCTTGGCGCGCGGTGCGGCCTCTTCCTTGGCTTGATCCACCGGCGCTTGCTGCGCGTACACCGTGCCGGTGGCCAGCACGGAAACTGCCAGGGCGGTGGCGGTCTTGCAGAATAGTCTGCTCTTCATTCCTAGACTCCTAGTGGGTGCGCCAAGCGCGCGGGCTTCAACAGATTCAGTAGGGTGCCGTTCGTCGATGACCGCGGCAGAAAGACGCTTCGCAAAGCGCCCCGGAATTGTCATGACTTTCTGTGACAGAACTTTACGGGTAAGTCAGAAGTGGCCCGATTCAGACACTCGCGCCCGGCGTGAAGCACTGGGACAGTGCGTCGCCGGCCGGCGACATTGCTCCCCGTTTTTTGGCCCGCTGACTTGGGAATCACGGACCCAAGCCACGAATCGGGCCACCGGCAGCACCGAAATGGTGCGATCTTTACTGAAATGTAAACCTTGCGGCAGAACCTCGTGATGTCGCGAAACCGCGACAAACTCGCGCTACAAACCGACCTCCAAGATCCCAGCCTCCTCCAAGCAGCTCCGTCATGGCCTTTACCCACTCCTTCCGTCTCGCCACCGGCCTCGTGCTGGGCGCCCTGTTTGCCGGCTGCGCCACCCAGCAGCAGCCCGCCACGACAGAGCTGACGCTGCTGTCCATCAACGACTTCCACGGCAACATCCAGCCCGCCGACCCGACGCCGCTGCTGCCGCGCCTCCCCGACGCCACAGGCGCGCTCAAGTCCCAGCCTGCCGGCGGTGCCGCGTATCTGGCCACGGCCCTGTCTGCGTTGAAGGCCAGGAACCCCGACGCCCTGGTTGTGGCGGGCGGCGACCTGATTGGCGCTTCGCCGCTGATCTCCAATCTGCTGCGCGACGAACCGACGCTGACGGCCATGTCCCAGCTCGGCATCGCCGCCAGCGCCCTGGGCAACCACGAGCTGGATGCCGGCCTGCCCGAGCTGCTGCGCCAGACCCGCGGCGAATGCGGCGCAGGCGGTTGCCTGTGGCCGGGCTACAAGGGCCCCGGCTTTCCCTATCTCGGCGCCAATGTGCTGGACGCGAACACCGGCAAGCCGCTGCTGCCCAGCCATGTCATCAAGCAGGCTGGCGCGCTGAAAGTCGCCATCGCGGGCGTAGCGACGCTGGAGACGCCCCATGTCATCGTCGCCCGGGCGATCAAAGGCATCCGCTTCGCCGACGAGGCCGACACGCTGAATGCCCTCGTCCCCCAGCTCAAGGCGGAAGGCGCGCAAGTGCTGGTGGCCGTCATGCACGAGGGTGGCGTTCAAGGAAGGGACGCCAGTGCCAACGATCCGAGCTACGCCTGCCCGACGTTGACCGGCCGCGTGCAGGACATCGCCAAGCGCCTGGACCCCGCCTACGCCATCATCATCGGCGGCCACACCCATCAGGCCTACACCTGCAAGATCGATGGCCGCCTCGTCGTGCAAGCCGGCAGCTATGGCGGCTGGATCACCGAAAGCCATCTCAAGTTCGACGCTGCCGGCCGCGTGCTCGATGCCCAGGCCGTCAACCACCCGGTGCTGCAGTCGGCCTACGCGCCCAACCCGGCACTGGCCGCCCTGGTCGCCCAGGCCGCCGCGCTGACCGAAGCAGCCCGCAACAAGCCGGTCACCACCTTGACGCAAGGCGCCTCGCGCAATGCCAAGGAGCCCCATGGCGACTCCGCGCTGGGTAACCTCATCGCGGACAGCCAGCTCGCCTTCGCGCGCAAGCAGGGCCCGGCCGACGTGGCTTTCATGAACCCCGGCGGCATCCGCGCCGACCTGACCGTGAAGCCCGGCAAGCCCACGACGATGAGTGACCTGCTCGCCATCCAGCCCTTCGGCAACGACATCGTCGCGGTGACGCTGACCGGCCAGCAGCTGCTGGACATTCTGCAGCGCCAGCTGCCCAAGGGCGACGCCGCCCCGCGCATGCTGCAGCCCTCGTCGACGCTGCACTACCACTGGCGCGCCGCGGCCGATGGCGTCGCCCAACTCGTCGACCCGCGCATCAACGGCGAACCGGTGGATCCGGCTCGCAACTACCGCGTCGTCATCAACAACTTCCTCTCCGAAGGCGGCGACGCCCAGGCGGGTTTCAAGCATGGCCGCGACCGCGCCGTGCTCGGCACCGACATCGACGCCCTCGTCGAGCTGCTGCGCGACAACCCACAGGCGCTTTCCCAGGCGGCGCCGGGCCGCATCGTGCGCGACTAGGGCAAACCTGTAACTTCTTGTAGCGACCCCGGCCCGGCGCCCTGACGAGGCCGCCCTAGACTCGAAGCGCCCGGCAATGCTGGCTGGGCAGCAGCGGCTCGGGGGCGTGATGGCGTGGGACATGCAAGCCGGCGGTGACGCCCAGCCTCAGGCCGGTCCTGCAGCCGCGAGCCCCACGCCCGGCGCGCCCAGCCCGTTGATCCGCGAGGTCATTGCCCACCTGCCCTGCGGCTTGGCCGTTTTCGACGCCGAACGCCGTCTCCTCGTGCACAACGCCGAGTTCGAGCGCCTGCTCAACGTGCCGGCCTCCCTTTTCGAAGAACCGCCGCTGCGCTTCGACGACCTGATCCTCTTCTTCGCCGCGCGCGGCGACTATGGCGAAGGCGAACAGGCCCGCGCCGCGGTCGACGCGGCCCTGGCCCTGGGCCGCGACCAGCGCGCCAACCGCCTCGAGACCTACCGCACCGGCGAGCGCCTCATCGAGGCCCGCACGGCGCCCCTTCCCGATGGTGGCCTCGTGCTGACGGTCCTCGACCTGACGCCCCAGGCCCAGGCCCGCCTCGCCGCCGAGCGCGCGTCGCAAGCCAAGACGCGCTTCCTGGCCAATATGAGCCACGAGATCCGCACGCCGATGAATGCCGTGCTGGGCATGCTGCGCCTGCTGCAGAAGACGCCGCTGGACGCTCGCCAGCGTGACTACGCCGTCAAGAGCGAAGGCGCCGCGCGTGGCTTGCTCGGCCTGCTCAACGACATCCTCGACTTCTCCAAGATCGAAGCCGGCCACCTCGGCCTGGACCCGCACCCGACACGCCTGGACGAGCTGCTGCGCGACCTCTCCGTCATCCTGGCCGCCAACGTCGACAAGCGCGAGCTCGAGCTGCTGTTCGACCTCGACCCCGCCCTGCCGCCGGTCGTGGTCGCCGATGCACTGCGCCTGCAGCAGGTGCTCATCAACCTGGCCGGCAACGCCATCAAGTTCACGCAGGCCGGCGAGGTCGTGCTCGGCATCTCGCTCGTGTCGCAGAACGCCAGCAGCGTCGTGCTCGCCTTCTCGGTGCGCGACACCGGCATCGGCATCGCGCCCGAGCAGCAGCAGCGCATCTTCTCGGGCTTTGCCCAGGCCGAGGCGTCAACGGCCCGGCGCTTCGGCGGCACYGGSCTGGGCCTGGCCATCAGCCGCCGCCTGGTGCGCCTGATGGGCGGCGACATCCACATCGAAAGCACGCCCGGCAAGGGCAGCCGCTTCAGCTTCACGCTGAGCTTCCCCTTGCCCGCCGAGGAGTGCGCGCCGGCGCCGCGCCAGGCCCTACAGGCCCTCGTCATCGACGACCATGCCGAGGCACGCCGGGTCATCGGCACACTGGCCCAATCCCTGGGCTGGACGGCACGCCTGGCGGCCAGCGGTGCCGAGGCGCTGGAGCTGATCACCAGCGGCACGCCGGAGGTCGTGCTGCTCGACTGGGTCATGCCCGGCATGGATGGCTGGCAGACCGCCGTGCACCTGCGCCAGCGCCTCGGCCCCGAGCCGCTGATCCTGATGGTCACCAGCTACGACCGCGAACGCCTGGCCCAGCGCAGCGCGGCCGAGCAGGCCCTGCTCGACGGCTTCCTCGTCAAGCCCATCACCGCGACCCTGCTGAGCCAGGCCGTCAGCGCGGCCATCCAGGCACGCTGCAGTGACGGCGAGCCGCCCGAACCGGCACCGCAGCGCCTGGCCGGCCTGCATCTCCTCGTCGTCGAGGACAACCCCGGCAACCAGCAGGTCACGCGCGAACTGCTTGAACTCGAAGGTGCCCAGGTCAGCCTGGCCGGCGACGGCCAGCAGGCCCTGACCCTGCTCGCCCAGACCCGCGGCCGGCGCGGCTTTGACGCCGTGCTGATGGACGTGCAGATGCCCGTCATGGACGGCACGACGGCCACGCGGCTGATCCGCCGCCAGCTGGGCCTGACCCTGCCCATCATTGCGATGACGGCGGGCGCGTTGGACGCGGAACGCCAGGCCTGCCTGGAAGCCGGCATGGACGAGCACATCGGCAAGCCCTTCGACCCCGACGTGCTGGTCGCCGTGATCAGCCGGCGCTGCGGCGCTGCGCCCACGGCGCCCAGGACCGTGGCCGCCGAGCTGCCCCCCACCCTGCTGGCCGACGCGGGCCGTGCCGGCATCGCACTGGCCGAGGCGCTCGCGCGCATGTCCGGCCGCATTGAGCTGTTCGAACGCACGCTGGCCGCCCTGCACGAACAGGACCGCAAGCTCGCCCGGGCCCTGGCCGAGGGTGGCCGTACCGCCACGCGCGGCCTGCATGGCTACCGCGGGCTGGCCGCCATGCTCGGCGCGGGGGAACTGGCGGCCCTGGCCGCCGAAGGTGAACATGCCGGCGCGCCCGACGAAGACTGGCGCCGCCGTTTTCTCGAGCGCCGCCAGGCCGATCTTGCCGCGCTGGACCGGCTCGCCGCCGACCTGCACGCCCGCCAGGCCCTGCATGACGATCTCGCCGAACAGCAGCGGCCCGCAGCGCCCGGCAGCCTCGCCCAGCACGTGGATGCCCTCGCCGAACTGCTCGACGGCGCCGACCTCGCTGCGCTCGACTTCCACCAGGGCCTGCGCGAGCGGCTGCGGCAGAAGGGCGATGAAGGCACGGTGACTGCCCTCGATTCGGCCATGGAAGCCCTCGACTTCGGCACCGCGCTGACGCTGTGCCGCCGCCTGCGCACGACGCTGGAGGCCCCGACATGATGCAGCTCTCCCTGCCTGACCGCGCACCGCTGACGCCCGGCCACGCGCCGGCCGGCCGCCGCCCGCGCCTGCTCATCGTCGACGACCAGCCGGTCAACATCCAGGCCCTGCACCGCGTCTTCGCGAGCGATTGCCAGGTGCTGATGGCCACCGACGGCAGCCGCGCCCTGCAGCTGTGCCGCGACCGCCAGCCCGACCTCGTGCTGCTGGACGTGCAGATGCCCGGCATGGACGGCCACCAGCTCTGCGCCGAATTGAAGGCCGACCCGCTGCTGCGCAGCATCGCCGTCATCTTCGTGACCGCGCAGGACCAGCCCGAGGACGAGACCCGCGCGCTGGACGCCGGCGCGGCCGACTTCATCACCAAGCCCTTCAATCCCACCGTCGTGCGGGCGCGGGTGCGGACCCAGCTGACCTTGAAAGCCCAGTCGGACCTTTTGCGCGAGCTCGCCTTCATCGACGGGCTGACCGGCGTGCACAACCGCCGGCATTTCGACGAGCGCTTCATCGCCGAAGCCCGGCGTGCGCAGCGCTCGCGCTCGCCACTGGCCATCGTGCTCGCCGATGTCGACCACTTCAAGCGCTACAACGATGCGCTGGGGCATCTGGCGGGGGACGACTGCCTGCGGCGCGTGGCGGGGGCGCTGCGGGCTTGCTTGAGGCGGCCTACCGATCTGCTGGCGCGCTACGGCGGAGAGGAGTTCGTCTGCCTGCTCCCGGACACCGATCTGGCAGGGGCGATCGGGGTGGCGCAGCTGATGGAGGACACGGTGAGGGCGTTGTCGCTGCCGCATCCGGGGGTGGAGGGCTGCGTGACGATCAGCCTGGGGGTGTCAGCGGGGTCGCAGGCCCAGGGGCTCGTCGAGGCGGCGGACAAGGCGCTGTATTTGGCCAAGGCTGCGGGGCGTGGGCGCGTCAGCTGGGTAGAGGGCTGACGGCGGCGGGAAGGGAATGCTCGGAATGCGATGGATCGGTCGGACCGATCCATCGGCCTCGCTGGTACTCGGCCCGGCGCACGGCGCCGTCCAAGGACAGCCACCGGCTGTCCTTGAGCGAACCGTGGGTTCTCATCCCAAGCCCCCACCCCAAATGCCAACGGCCCCGAGTGGGGCCGTTGGCATTTGGAGCGGGTGATGGGAATCGAACCCACGTAGTCAGCTTGGGAAGCTGAAGTTCTACCATTGAACTACACCCGCAATGGGCCGCGAGTTTACAGGGCTGAATGCGATTCCCACGGCTACAGTCGCGCGCATGACGTCCTCCGCCTCGCCCGCCCAGCGTCCGCCTGCCACTTTGCTGATCGCCTGGCGCCAGTTGCTGCGGGACTGGCGGGCCGGCGAGTTGCGCTTGCTGATGCTGGCCGTGGCCCTGGCCGTCGCGGCGCTGTGCGCTGTGGCCTTCCTGTCCGACCGCCTCGACCAGGGCCTGCGCCGCGACGCAGCCAAGCTGCTGGGCGGCGATGCAGTCGTTGCCAGTGACCAGCCCACGGCCCCTGCCCTCGTCGACCTGGCCGCCGCCCAGAACCTGACCACCGTGCGCACGGCCACCTTCCCCAGCATGGCGCGCAGCGACGAAGCCCATGGCGGCGAGAGCCGGCTGGTGGCCGTGAAGGCCGTTGGTGCGGGTTATCCGCTGCGCGGCAGCATCAAGCTGCGTGAGGCCCTGCCCGGCCGCAGCGGTGCGCCAGCCGCCGGCGAGGTCTGGGTCGATCCGGCCGTAGCCGATGGCCTGGGGCTGAAGCTCGGTGACTCGCTGCTGCTCGGCGACGCGAAGCTGAAGCTCGCCGCGCTGATCGAGACCGAGCCCGACCGCGGCGCTGGGTTCATGAGCTTCGCGCCGCGCGTCATGCTGGCCGAGGCCGACCTCGCCGCCACCCGTCTCGTGCAGCCCGCCAGCCGCCTCACCTACCGCATGGCGGTCGTGCCCGGCCCGGGCGCAGCACCGGGTGCCGTCGGCCGCTTCGTGGCCGGCGCCGAGCAACTCGTCGAGAAGGACAAGCTGCGCGGCGTGCGCCTGGAGTCGTTGGAGTCCGGCCGCCCCGAGATGCGCCAGACGCTGGACCGCGCGGCCCGCTTCCTGCGCCTGGTGGCCATGCTGTCAGCCCTGCTCGCAGCCGTGGCCGTGGCGCTGGCGGCACGCGACTTTGCAGCCCGCCATCTGGACGACTGCGCCATGCTGCGCGTGCTCGGCCAGCCGCAGCGCCGCATCGCCTGGGCGTACGGGCTGGAGTTCCTGCTCGCAGGCCTGAGCGCCAGCGCGGTCGGCGTGCTGGGCGGCCTGGCCCTGCACCAGGTTTTCGTGTCGCTACTGGCCGGGCTGATCGACGTCGACCTGCCACCGCCCAGCATCTGGCCGGCGCTGCTGGGCCTGGGCCTGGGCTTGTCGCTGCTGCTGGGCTTCGGCCTGCCGCCGGTGCTGCAGCTCGCCGCCGTGCCGCCGCTGCGCGTCATCCGCCGCGACCTCGGCGCGCCCAAGGCCGGCTCACTGCTGGTGCTCGGCGCGGGTGTGGCGGGCCTCGCGGCCATCCTCGTCGTGCTGGCAGGCGACGTGAAGCTCGGCGCCATCGCCGCCGCAGGCTTTGCCGCCGCGGTGCTGCTGTTCGCGCTGCTGGCCTGGGCGGCGGTGTGGCTGCTGCGCCGGCTGGTGCCGGTCAATGTCAGCGGTGCGGGCGTGCCGCGCTGGCTGCTGCTGGCCACGCGCCAGGTCGCGGCACGGCCGGGCTTTGCAGTCATGCAGGTGTCCTCGTTGGCCGTTGGCCTGCTGGCGCTGGCGCTGCTGGTGCTGCTGCGCACCGACCTGATCGACAGCTGGCGCCGCGCGACGCCGGCGGCCGCACCGGACCGCTTCGTCATCAACATCCAGCCCGACCAGGCAACAGCCTTTCGCAAGACGCTGACCGACGCCGGCGTGAAGGACTACGACTGGTACCCGATGATCCGCGGCCGCCTGACGGCGATCAACGGCGAGCCGGTGCAGGCCAAGCGCTTTGCCGAGGAACGCGCCCAGCGCCTGGCCGAGCGCGAGTTCAACCTCAGCCACACGGCCGACAAGCCGGCCCACAACCAGATCACCAGCGGCCGCTGGGGTGATGCCAAGCCCGACGAGACCGGCCTGAGCGTCGAAGAAGGCCTGGCCCAGACGCTCGGCCTGAAGCTCGGCGACACGCTGGCCTTCGACATCGCCGGCCAGCCCGTGCAGGGGCGCATCACCAATCTGCGCAAGGTCGATTGGTCGTCCATGCGCGTCAACTTCTTCGTGCTGTTCGAGAAGGCAGAACTGCCCGACCTGCCGTCCACGCAGATCGCCGCCTACCGCAGCCCGCCGGCCACCAAGCTGGACCGCGAGCTGGCGCGCCAGTTCCCCAATCTCACGGTCATCGACGTGTCGGCCCAGCTCAATCAGGTGCAGGGCGTGCTGGATCAGGTCATCCAGGCGGTGCAGTTCCTGTTCAGCTTCACGCTGGCGACCGGCCTGGTCGTGCTGCTGGCGGCCGTGGGCAGCACGCGCGAGGCGCGCACGCGTGAGTTCGCGCTGATGCGGGCGCTGGGCGCGCCGTCGTCGCTGCTGGCCCAGGTGCAGCGCGCCGAGCTGCTGGGTGTCGGCGCCCTGGCCGGCTTCCTGGCCGGCGCCGTGGCGCTGGTGCTGGCGGCCCTGCTGGCGCGCTTCGTCTTCGAGTTCGACTGGCACATCAAGCCCTGGGTGCCGCTGGTTGGCGCGGCCTGCGGCGCGCTGCTGGCCTGGAGCGCCGGCTGGTGGAGCCTGCGCGGCGTGCTGCAGCGGCCCGTCGTGCAGACGCTGAGGGAGGCCCAGGCCGAATGAAGGCCATGCGGCCGCTGAGCGCCCGCGACGTGGGCCGCTACCTGGCGCTGTCGGCGGCCATCGTCGCCGTCTATTACGTGCTGGCGCGGCTGGGCCTGCTGATGGTGCTGCCGCCCTACCAGGTCGCGCCCATCTACCCCGCCGCCGGCTGGGGCCTGGCCGTGCTGCTTGTCTGGGGCCTGCGCTACACGCCGGCCGTGGCCCTGGGGTCCTTCATCGTGCAGGCCACGACGATGAACGAACTGAGCGGCGTGCTGCCGCTGGCCCTGGGCATCGGCCTGGGTGCCGCCGCCCAGGCAGTGGCCGGCACGCTGCTGATGCGGCGCTGGTGCGGCCGGCCGCTGGTGCTGGCCTCGCCGCGCGAGATCGCCGGCTATCTGTTCGCGGCGGCGCTGGCGGGCGTCGTCAGCCCAACTTGCGCGAGCTTGGTGCTGAAGGCCTTCGGCGTCATCGCCACCGCGCAGATGGGCCTGGTCTGGACGATCTGGTGGACCGGCGACCTGATGGGCGTGCTCATCGCCACGCCGATCACCCTGGCCCTGATCGGCCAGCCGCGTTCGGCCTGGGCAACGCGGCGCTTCAGCGTCGGCCTGCCGATGCTGCTGACCACGCTGCTCGTGGGCCTGGGCGTGGCCGTCACGATGGAATGGGACCGCCAGCGCAACCGCGCCGACTTCACGCGCGACGCGACCAGCGCCGCCCAGGACCTGGCCGGCCGGCTGCGCGAGCCGCTGCTGGCACTGGAGGGCGTGCACGGCCTCGTCAAGGTCAAACCAAGGCCGACGCGCGCGGAGTTCGCCCAAGCGACGAGCGGCTTCCTGACCGAGGAGAGCCCGTTGATCGCGCTGGGCCTGACGCTGCGTGTTGCGCGCGCCGACGTCGACCGCTTCAACGCGGCTGCCGCGGCCGATGCCTTTCCCGGCGGCTACCAGGCGCGCGACCGCCTGCGTGCCGGCGACCTGCGCCCACCGGCGGACGAGGACATGCTGGCCATCCGCCTCATCGAACCGCTGTCGCGCAATGCCGGCGCGCTGGGCGTGAACGTGCGCACCATCCCCGGCGCGCGCGCGGCCATCGAGCGCGCCGCTTCGCTGGGGAAACCGGTGGCGTCGGCGGGCTTCCAGCTGTCGCAGGACAAGGAGGCCGCGGTCGGCGTTRTGGTCTACCAGCCCCTCTACCGGGGCCAGGCGGCGCCCAGCGAGCAGGCCTTGGACGGCGTCGTCTTCGCCACGCTGAGGCCCGACCTGCTGCTGTCGCGCCTGGCGGCCAACTGGCCCGAGCATCTCGGCGCCTGTCTCGTCGACCTGGAGCGCGGCGCGCTCTATCCGCGACTGGGCGGGCGCCTGGGCTGCGAGGCCGTGCAACGTGGGGGTGCCGACCTGCCCCTGGTCAAGATGCCGCTGGAGTTCGGCGGCCGGTCATGGGAGATTCGCATCTATGACCTGCCCGGCTTGGTGCAGGCGCCGGGGCGCAGCTGGGCCTTCGCCCTCGTCGGCCTGCTGGCCACGGCCATGGTGGGCGCGCTGCTGCTGCTGATGTCGGGCCGCACCCAGCATGTCGAGGCGCTGGTGCAGGAACGCACCGCCGCGCTGGAGCGCGAGGTTGCCAACCGCGCCCAGGGCGAGCGCGCGCTGAGCCAGAGCGAGCAACGCTTTCACAGCATCTTCGAGACTGCGCCCATCGGCATCGCCTTCACCGACCTCAACGGCGGCTTCCAGGAGGTCAATGCCCATTTCTGCCATCTGGTCGGCTACACGGCCGAGGCGCTCGCGAACAAGCGCTCCATCGACGTGACCCATGCCGATGACCGCCGTGAGGACATCCGCCTGGCACGCCGGCTGATGCGCGGTGAGATCCCGTTCTACCGCCGCTTGAAGCGCTATATCCGTCCCGACGGCAGCACCGCCCATGCGCGCGTGCTGGTCAGCCTGCTGCGCGGCGCGGACGGCCGGCCACACCGGCTGGTGGGCATCATCGAGGACATCACCGACCAATTGCGCATCGAGGAGCTGGACCGCGCCCGCGAGGCCGCCGAGGCGGCCAACCAGGCCAAGAGCGAGTTCCTGTCGCGCATGAGCCATGAGCTGCGCACACCGATGAACGCCATCCTCGGCTTCACGCAGCTGATGCAGATGGACGCCGGTGAACCGCTGGCACCGGGCCAGCGCGCACGCGCCCAGCAGATCGCCCAGGCCGGCTGGCATCTGCTGGAAATGATCAACGACACGCTGGACCTGTCGCGCATCGAGGCAGGCTCGCTGCGCCTGGAGCCTGTGCTGCTGGAGCTGCCGCCGCTGCTGGCCCGGGCCTTGGCGCTGGTGCAAGGTCAAGCCGCAGAGCGCGGCCTGGCCATCAGCCAGCGTATCGACCCGGCCGCCGTGCGCCTCGTCGGCGACCCCACGCGGGTTACCCAAATCCTGACCAACCTGCTCAGCAACGCGGTCAAGTACAACCGCCCAGGCGGCAGCGTCAGCGTCGAGGTGGCTCGTCCTGAGCTGGGGTGGGTCGAAATCGCCGTGCGCGACACCGGGCTGGGCCTTACCGAAGAGCAGCGCGCCGCCCTCTTCCAACCTTTCAACCGCCTGGGCCGCGAGCGCAGCGGCCTGCCGGGCACGGGTATCGGCCTGGTCATCAGCCAGCGCCTGGCCGAGATGATGGGCGGCAGCCTGCGCGCCGAAGAGCAGGACGGCCCCGGCGCCTGCTTCGTGCTGAGGCTGCCGGCCAGCGGCGCTGCCGCTGCACTGTCCCAGGAGACAGCCCCGGACGAACCGACCAGCCCGCGCCCCAGCCCCCAGCGGAGCGTGCTCTACGTGGAGGACAACCCGCTCAACGCCGAAGTCATGCGCGGCATCCTGGAGCAGCGGCCCGGCATCGAGCTGGAAGTGGCGCCGACCGTTGAAGCCGGCCTGCGCGCCTTGCGCGAGCGCCCGCCGGCCCTGCTGCTGCTCGACTGGCAGCTGCCCGACGGCGACGGTCTGACGCTGCTGAGCCGCATGCGCGAGCTGGGCCAGCCGCTTCCCCCCGTCGTCGTCGTGTCGGCCAATGCCCAGCCCGAGCAGATCGCCGCCGCCGAGGTGGCGGGCGCCCAGCACTATCTGACCAAGCCGCTGGACGTGCGTGAATTGCTCGCCCTGGTCGATGAATTGTTGGCGCCGGGCTCCGTCGTAGCGGGGGCAGAATGAGGGCCCAGTCCCCAACACGCGTCAGCGCCCGATGAGTTCCACCGATCTCGTTCCCAGCACCGGTGCCCAGGCCGTGCAGGCCCTGGCACGCACCGATGGTCGCCAGTTCCTGACCTTTCGCATCGGCGCAGAGGAATACGGCCTCAACATCCTGCGCGTGCAGGAAATCCGCTCTTACGAGCCGCCCACCCGCGTTGCCAATGCACCGGCCTTCGTCAAGGGCGTCGTCAACCTGCGCGGCGTCATCGTGCCCATCGTGGACCTGCGCATCCGCCTGGGCCAGGCCGGTGAATACAACGCTTTCACCGTCGTCATCGTGCTCAATGTGGCCGGCCGCGTCGTCGGTGTCGTCGTGGATTCGGTGTCCGACGTGCTGGAACTGAGCGCCGACGAGATCAAGCCGCGCCCGGAAGTGGCCGCCGCCCTGGACGCCCGCTTCATCACCGGCCTGGGCAAGCTCGGCGAGCGCATGCTGATCCTGCTGGATATCGAGGCCATGATCAAAAGCCCGGATTTCGGCCTGGTCGACTGAAGGAAAGTTAGCGATCGCTGACTGTTTCACCGTTGGAAACATTGCATTCCAGCACCGTCACGAACTGACTTAGCACTCGCCAAACCAGAGTGCTAATATCCTGCTCACCGCGGCATTCCGCGCCGCGGTTTAGCAAGGATTCATGACGATGTCCGCCTCTTCTGCCATTGCCGTCCGCGACCCCTGGGCCATGGTGCCTTCGCTGGGCAATCTGGACGCATACATCTCCGCCGTCAACCGCCTGCCGCTGCTGACGGCCGAGGAAGAAGGGTCCGCCGCGCGCAGCCTGCGCGACAAGGGCGACCTGGAAGCCGCCGGCCGCATGGTGCTGTCGCATCTGCGCCTGGTGGTGGCCATCTCCCGCCAGTACATGGGCTACGGCCTGCCCCAGGGCGACCTGATCCAGGAAGGCAATGTCGGCCTGATGAAGGCCGTCAAGCGCTTCGACCCGGACCAGGGTGTGCGCCTGGTGAGCTATGCCATGCACTGGATCAAGGCCGAGATCCACGAGTACATCCTGAAGAACTGGCGCATGGTCAAGGTCGCGACGACCAAGGCCCAACGCAAGCTGTTCTTCAATCTGCGCTCGATGAAGCACCAGATGAAGGCCGACCAGGCCGACGGCCAGACGCATCGCAACACGCTCACCGAGGCCGAACTGGCCCATGTCGCCAGCACGCTGAACGTCAAGCGCGAGGAAGTGCTGGAGATGGAGACCCGCATGTCGGGCGGCGACGTGGCGCTGGAGCCGCAGACCGACGACGATGGCGAGAGCTTCGCGCCCATCGCCTACCTGGCCGACGACAGCCATGAGCCGACCCGCGTCATCGAGGCGCGTTCGCGCGACGAACTGGCCGGCGACGGCATCCACCGCGCCCTGGACGTGCTGGACGCGCGCAGCCGCCGCATCGTCGAGGAGCGCTGGCTGAAGGTGAACGACGATTCGTCGGGCGGCATGACGCTGCACGAGCTGGCTGCCGAATACGGCGTGTCGGCCGAGCGCATCCGCCAGATCGAGGTGGCGGCGATGAAGAAGATGAAGAAGGCGCTGACCGAAGCGGCCTGATTGACCTCCTTGGCTCCAAGTAAAAGGCCCCTCGGGGCCTTTTCTACTTTTTGGCTTCGGCCAGCAGCAGCTTGATGTCGTCCGCCAGCGGCTGGGCGCCCGAGCCGTAGCGCGCGTAAACGCGCACGCGGCCTTCGGTGTCGAAGATGAAGCTCGCCGCCGTGTGGTCCATCGTGTAGGTCTCGGGTGTCTTGCCCGGCGCCTTGGCGTAGAAGACCTTGAACTCCTTGGCCGCGGCCTTCGTCTGCTCCTCGCTGCCGCGCAGGCCGACAAAGCTGGGATCGAAGCTGGCCAGATAGGCCTTGAGCAGCTGCGCCGTATCGCGCTCCGGGTCGACGGTGACGAAGATGCCCTGCACCTTGTCGCCGTCCGCGCCCAGGCTGCGCTTGACTTCGGCCACCTCGGCCATCGTCGTCGGGCAGACGTCGGGGCATTGGGTGTAGCCGAAGAAGACCACCAGCACCTTGCCCTTGAAGTCAGCCAGCGAGCGGGCGCGGCCGTCCTGGTCGGTCAGGTTCAGCGTGCGGGCGTACTCGGCGCCGGTCAGGTCGATGCCCTTGAAGGCAGGCTTGTCGGGGCTCGCCTTCTGGCAGGCGGCCAACGACAGTGCGGCCAGCGCGGTCAGCGCGAAACGACGGGTGTTCATGCGATGTAGTGGTCGATCAACAGCGCCGCAAAGAGCAGCGACAAATGCCAGATGGAGAACCAGAAGGTCCGCCGCGCCAGCATCTCCGAATACGAGCGCCACAGCCGGAAGGCATAGCCGCAGAAGCCCAGGCCGAGTGCGACGGCGCTGGCGAGGTAGAACCAGCCGCTCATGCCGGTCAGGAAGGGCAGCAGCGTGGCCGCAAACAGCACCCAGGTGTAGAGCAGGATCTGCAGCCGCGTGTAGTCGTTGCCATGCGTGACGGGCAGCATGGGTAGGCCGGCGCGCGCGTAATCTTCAGCGCGGTACAGCGCCAGCGCCCAGAAGTGCGGCGGCGTCCACAGGAAGATGATCAAGCACAGCAGCCAGGGCTCGGGGCCGAGGTCGCCACGCAGCGCGGCCCAGCCCAGCACCGGCGGCATGGCGCCCGAGGCGCCGCCGATGACGATGTTCTGCGGCGTCATCGGCTTCAGGATGACGGTGTAGATGACGGCATAGCCGATGAAGGTGGCGAAGGTCAGCCACATCGTCAACACGTTGACGTAGAAACCCAGCAGCGCCATGCCGGCTGCGCACAGCAGGGCCGAGAAGGTGAGCGTCTGCGTACGGCTGAGCTCACCCTTGGCCGTGGCGCGCCAGGCGGTGCGCTTCATGCGCGCGTCGATGCCGTCCTCGATGAGGCAGTTGAAGGCGGCCGCAGCGCCGGCGACCAGCCAGATGCCAGCGACGGCGGCAAGCATGGTGAGGGCCTGTTCCGGCGAGGGCAGGCCGGGCACGGCCAGGGCCATGCCGATGGCTGCGCAGAAGACGATGAGCTGGACGACGCGCGGCTTGGTCAGCTGGTAGAACTGCTGCCAGCGCGGGCTGTGCACGAAGGCGCTGGCGGTGGACGTGGAGGCCATGGTCAAGTTTGCGCCCTCAGGCGCGCGAGCAAGATGGTGAGCAGGGCTAGCAGCAGAGCGGCGCCAGCGGTGTGGGCGAGGGCAGCCACGATAGGCCAGTCGAGCGCGACATTGGACAGGCCGGAGGCGAGCTGCCAGCCAGCCGCGGCGAGCAGCCAGTTGGACCAGTTCGCCGCATGCCGACGCAGCCGCCAGGCCAGTGCCAGGATGGCCGCAAAGACGACGCCCGCGCCGATGCGATGGGCCGTGTGGATGGCGGCCAGCGCCTCGAACCCGAGCCAGCCGCCGTCGGCGCGCTGGCCCAGTGCGCGCCAGAGCTGAAAGCCCTGCGCGAAGTCCAGTTGCGGCCACCACTGGCCGCCGTGGCAGGTGGGGAATTCGTCGCAGGCCAGCACGGCGTAATTCGTGCTGACCCAGCCGCCAAGGGCGACCTGGACAAGTGCAAGCACAAGGACGACGGCGACCGCACGGCGCAACGCCGACGGCGCGATGATCGGCCGCGGCTCGTAGGCCTCGTGCTGCCAGGCGAGCAGCATCAAGAGGCCGATGCCGAGCAGCAGGTGCAGCGTGACGATGGCCGGGAAGAGCTTCATCGTGACCGTCAGCGCGCCGAAGGCCCCCTGCACGCAGACCCAGGCCAGCGTCAGCGTCGGCAGCCAGGGCGATGGTGCGGTCTCTGCGCCCCGCCGCTTCAGCCGCCAACTCAGCGCAGCCATGACGAGGATGAGCAGGCCCACGCCGCTGGCCAGATAGCGGTGAACCATCTCGATCCAGGCTTTGCCGTGCGTGACCGGGCCGGTGGGCATCGCGGTCTGGGCGGCCTCGATGTGGTCGTGGGCGCCGGCCGGGCTTGCAGCGCTGTAGCAACCCGGCCAGTCCGGGCAGCCCAGGCCCGAATCGGTCAGGCGCGTGAAGGCGCCGAAGACGATGAGGTCGAAGGTCAGGAACAGCGTCAGCAGGGTCAGCGCGCGCAGCCGCCCTGCCGGCGTCGCGCTTCGCGAGCGCTGGCGCCACCAGAGCAGTGGGCCGATGGCGACCGCGCCGCCGATGGCGGCGACCTGGCCAAGAGGGACCAGCAGGTCGTTCATCGGCCTGCCGTATCCCAGCTGGCGCTGGCGCGCAGCAGCCTGTCGAGATCGGCTTTGAGCTTCTTGGGCTCGGGCTCGGCAGGGGCGCGCTCCATCCAGTTGCCCATGGGGTCGACGATGTAGAAATGGTCGGCCAGCGCCTTGCCCGAGGCGGGTTTGAGCCAGGCATCCAACCGGTCCCTGGGCACGCGCAGCACGGTCACTTCGGCGCCCTTCTGACTGACGGCAGCCATCACTTCGGGGCGCGGCGTGCCGGTATCGGGAATGAGCCAGAGCTTGTCCACGCGCGCCCGCTCCTTGCCCAGCATCTCGCGCAGTTGGCGCTGCACGAAGAGCTGCTGTTCGCAGGCGGCCGGGCAGTCGGAACCGTGCACGACGGCCAGCAGCCATTGACCCCGCAAGGAAGCCGGCGCGACCGCCCTGCCCTGCAGGTCGGTGAGCGGCAGGTCGGCAGGCATGTCGACGGCAGGCGCGATCAGTTCGCCATAGGCCGAGCCGCTGGGCCTGACGACGTAGAAGGTGAAGTAGGAGGCGACGACCGGCGCCGCGCACATGGCCAGCACCAGCAGCATCTTCCAGCGGCCGACGCGCTGCTGCCCCGTCGTGCCGGGATCGGGCAGGCTGTGCACCGCGAAGCTCAGCGGTTCAGGACTGCTGACGGCGGAGCCGGGGACGGATGAGTTGGAACCAGACATAGAGACCGACGATCAGCGCGCAGAGCGCAAACCATTGAAAGGCATAGCCATAGTGTTTTTGCAGGCCGAGGTCGGGCGCTGGCCAATGGCGCAGCAACGTGTCGTCGGGCGAATCGGTGGCGGTCTGCACGACGGTCAGCGGCAAGAGCTTCAGGCCGGACTCGACGGCGAAGGCCGCAGGGTCGAGATTTTGCCGGATCGTGCCGGCCGACCCTTCGCCCAGCTCGTAAAGCCGGGAGGGCGACGTCGCCAGCCGCCCTTCGACGGCAACCTCGCCGGGCGGCGTGAGCAAGGGGGGCAGCTGCTGGCGGTCGAGTTGATTGCGCGGCGCCCAGCCGCGCTGTACCAGGACGACGTCGTCGCGGCCCGCCAGGCGCAGCGGCGTGACGACGAAGAAGCCCGTGCGGCCGTCCATGGGCCGGTTGTCCAGCCAGATCGTGCGTTCGGCCATCCAGGTGCCACGCAGGGCCACACGGCGGTGCAGTTGGCCTTCGCCGCCCAACTCGGCCTCGGTGAGCGCCGGCTTGTCGGCTTCGGCCTCGATGGCTGCTTGCAACGCGATCTTCTGCGCGGCACGGTCAAGCTGCCAGACGCCCAGCCGCGCCGTCAGCGCGGCGCCCAGCAGGGCCGCCAGCAGCACCAGCCAACGCCTGGCGGTCATGCAAAACCTCCGGGCGGATAATTCGACACCATGAAATTCGTGATCCTGATCGCCTTCATCGGCATCCTCGGCGCGCTCGGCGCGGCCGGCTTCTTCATGCTGCGCAAGGGCGGCAACAAGAAAAGCCCCAACATGGCCCGTGCGCTGGCGGTGCGGGTCGCCGTGTCGGTGACGCTGTTCCTGATCATCCTGCTGAGCTGGCAGATGGGCTGGATACAGCCGACCGGACTGCCGGTGAAATCCTGAGCTTCAACAACAAAAAAGCGCCGCTGCTGCGGCGCTTTCTCATTGCGAGACCGGGAAGTCACATCCAGTAGACGATGACGTACAGGCCCAGCCACACCACGTCCACGAAGTGCCAGTACCAGGCGGCGCCTTCGAAGCCGAAGTGGCGCTCCGGCGTGAAGTGGCCCTTCATCAGGCGGATGGTGATGAACAGCAGCATCAGTGCGCCCACGCAGACGTGAAAGCCGTGGAAGCCGGTCAGCATGAAGAAGGTCGAGCCGTAGATGCCGGAGGTCAGCTTCAGGTTGAGCTCGGTGTAGGCGTGGTGGTATTCATAGGCCTGGAAGCCGACGAAGGTCGCGCCCAGCAGCACGGTGATCCACATCCACAGGATGGTCTTGCCGCGGTTGCCGGCGATCAGCGCGTGATGGGCGATGGTCAGCGTGACGCCCGAGGTCAACAGCAGGGCCGTGTTGATCGTCGGGATGGGCCAGGGGCCCATGGTGCTGAAAGCCTCGACGGTGCCCGCCGGCGCAGCGGTAAAGCCGGGCGCCGTGCTGGGCCAGATGGCCTTGAAGTCGGGCCACAGCAAGGCGTTTTCCAGGCTGCCAAGCACCGGCACCGAGTACAGGCGGGACCAGAACAGCGCGCCGAAGAAGGCGGCGAAGAACATCACCTCCGAGAAGATGAACCAGCCCATGCTCCAGCGGAAGGAGACATCGATACGGTCGCTGTACAGGCCGCCCTCGCTCTCGCCGATGGCCTGGCGGAACCATTGCTGCAGCACGAAGGCCCAGAAGGCCAGGCCGCCGAACAGCGAGTACATGCCCCAGCCATGGCCGTTGACCCACTGGCCCGCGCCGAGGATGACGAAGAACAGGCCGATCGCGGCCATCACCGGATGCCGTGAAGGCGCCGGGACGAAGTAGTACGGGGTCTTGCCCGGGGTAGTCGCTGCCGACATGTTGTTCTCCTAGTACTCGCTCGTTCTGAACTCTGTTGCGGCTCGGGCCCTCAGGCCCCGGCCACGCCACTGCTGATGACCCAACGGACCAGCAGCACCAGCACCAATACAAACAGGGCGGCGCCAAGCACGCCCGCGATCAACACATGCACCGGGTTGAGCTTGGCCATGTCGTTCTCATGGTCCTTGCCCCGGCGCACGCCGAAAAAACTCCAGGCCACAGCCGAGATCGTCTGGGCGAACGAGGCCTTGCGGCCCACGGCTTCCTTCAGATCCTTGCCGGCTTCGCTCACAGCGCGGCTCCCGTCGCTGAACGGGATCCAGGCGCCTGGCCCAACTTCACACCGCCCTTGCCCGCCACCTCGAAGAAGGTATAGGACAGGGTGATGGTCTTCACATCCTTGGGCAGCTTGGGGTCGATGACGAACACGACCGGCCACTGCTTGCTCTCGCCCGGCTTCAACGTGTATTCGTTGAAGCAGAAGCATTCCAGCTTGTTGAAATGCGCACTCGCCTGCATCGGCGCATAGCTCGGGATGGCCTGGGCCGCCATGGTGCGGTCCTGCACGTTGCGGAACTCGTACATGACCTGGGTCAGTTCGCCCGGGTGCACCGTCAGATGGCGCACCGCCGGCTTGAAGTCCCAGGGACCGCGGGCATTGGCGTCGAACTCGACCGTGATTTCACGGCTGAAGTCGATCTGGCCGTTGCCGTCGGCGATGCCTTTGGCAGAAAGCGCGGTCTGGCGCTCGGCCAGCGACAGCACGTTGATGCCCAGCGCATTGCAGATGGCCTTGTACAGCGGCACCAGCGCGTAACCGAAGCCGAACATCAACGCGACCACCACCGCCAGCTTCATGACGAGCTGCCGGTTGTCGCGATGCAGAGCGGCCAGGAAGCGCATGTCAGTGCCGCCCGGCCGCCCGAAGGCGCTGACGCGCCCCCTCGGGGGGCAGCAAACGAAGTGCGCGTGGGGGCTTCATCATGTCAGTGAGCCAGCAGCACCATCTTCGTGACGAAGCCGATGCCGAAAATCAAGGCAATCGACAGCAGGATCAATCCCAGCCGTCGGTTGGCTTTGCGCTGTTCGGGCGTCATGGCCATCAGGCGACGATCTTGGTGGCCGAAGCGTTCAGCTTGGGCGGCGTCTCGAAGGTGTGGAAGGGTGCCGGCGACGGCACTTCCCACTCCAGGCCTTCGGCGGCTTCCCAGGGCTTCTGCGCCGCCTTCTCACCCTTGCCGCGCATGGCCGGCACGACGACGAACAGGAAGAAGTAGACCTGCATCAGGCCGAAGCCGAAGGCGCCGATGGATGCAATCGCGTTGAAGTCGGCGAACTGCATCGGGTAGTCGGCATAGCGACGCGGCATGCCGGCCAGACCCAGGAAGTGCATCGGGAAGAAGGTGATGTTGAAGAAGATCAGCGAACCCCAGAAGTGGATCTTGCCGCGGGTCTCCGAATACATCACGCCGGTCCACTTCGGCGACCAGTAGTAGTAGCCGGCGAACATGCCGTACAGCGAGCCGGCCACCAGCACGTAGTGGAAGTGGGCCACGACGTAGTAGGTGTCCTGCAGCTGGATGTCGACCGGTGCCATCGCCAGGATCAGGCCGGTGAAGCCGCCCATCGTGAACACGAAGATGAAGCCGACGGCGAACAGCATCGGCGTCTCGAAGGTCATCGAGCCGCGCCACATCGTCGCSAKCCAGTTGAAGATCTTCACGCCSGTSGGCACSGCGATCAGCATSGTSGCGTACATGAAGAACAGCTGGCCCGTCACCGGCATGCCGGTSGCGAACATGTGGTGMGCCCAGACGATGAASGACAGGATMGCGATCGACGCSGTCGCGTACACCATSGAGGYGTAGCCGAACAGGCGCTTGCGGGCGAAGGCCGGCACGATCTGGCTGACGATGCCGAAGGCCGGCAAGATCATGATGTAGACCTCGGGGTGGCCGAAGAACCAGAAGATGTGCTGGTACATGACCGGGTCGCCGCCGCCCGCGGGGTTGAAGAAGGCGGTGCCGAAGTGGCGGTCAGTCAGCGTCATCGTGATGGCGCCGGCCAGCACGGGCATGACGGCGATCAGCAGATAGGCCGTGATCAGCCAGGTCCAGGCGAACATCGGCATCTTCATCAGCGTCATGCCGGGGGCGCGCATGTTGAGGATGGTGACGATGATGTTGATGGAGCCCATGATGGACGAGGCGCCCATGATGTGCATCGCGAAGATGCCGGCGTCCATCGACGGGCCCATCTGCAGCGTCAGGGGCGCGTACAGCGTCCAGCCCGCGGCGGGGGCGCCACCGGGCATGAAGAAGCTGCCCACCAGCATGATGGCCGCGGGGATCAGCAGCCAGAAGCTGAAGTTGTTCATCCGCGCGAAAGCCATGTCGGCCGCGCCGATCTGCAGCGGGATCATCCAGTTCGCGAAGCCGACGAAGGCCGGCATGATGGCGCCGAACACCATGATCAGACCGTGCATGGTCGTGAACTGGTTGAAGAGTTCGGGGTTGAAGAACTGCAGGCCCGGCTGGAACAGCTCGGCGCGGATGCACAGGGCCAGGATGCCGCCGACCATCAGCATCGTGAAGGAGAACAGCAGGTAGAGGGTGCCGATGTCCTTGTGGTTGGTCGCGAACACCCAGCGGCGCCAGCCGTGGGGTGCGTGGTGATCATCGTGGTGGTCGTGATCGTGATCGTGGGCGTGGCCGTCATGGCCACCGACCGCGCCGTGGGGGGGGAGCACTGCACTCATGTGATTTCCTCTGATTCGGCGTTCGGTCGATTACTTGCGGGCGGCCAGCACTTCGGCCGGTTGCACCGTCTGGCCCGTCTTGTTGGACCAGCTGTTCTTCGTGTACGTGATCACGGCGGCGATGTCGGTATCGCTGAGCTGCTTCCAGGCGGGCATGCCCTTGTCCATGCGGCCGTTCAGCACGACCTGAACCTGCTGCAGTTTGTCTTCGGCGAGCACGACCGGCGACTTGTCCAGCGGCTTGATCGGGCCGGCGCCCGAGCCGTCGGCCTTGTGGCAGACGGCGCAGTTGGCGCCATAGACCTTCTCGCCGCGGGCGACCAGGGCGGCTTGCTCCCAGACCTTGTTCGGGTCATCGGCCTTGGCGGCGATTTCCTTCTTCTTGCCATCGACCCACTTGGTGTAGTCCTCGGCGGACACGACCTTCACGTGGATGGGCATGTAGGCGTGTTCCTTGCCGCACAGCTCGGCGCATTGGCCGTAGTAGTCACCGATCTTCTCGGCCTTGAACCAGGTGTCGCGCACGAAGCCGGGGATGGCATCCTGCTTGACGCCGAAGGCCGGCACCATCCAGGCGTGGATGACGTCGTTGGCCGTCGTGATGATGCGGACCTTCTTGTCCACCGGCACGACCAGCGGGTTGTCGACCTTGAGCAGGTAGTTGTCGACCGGCTCGGGCTTGCCGGTGTTGGATGACTCGCGTTGAGCGGTGTCCAACGTGGCCAGGAAGCCGATGCCTTCGCCTTCACCCTTSAKGTAGTCRTAGCCCCATTTCCACTGGWWGCCGGTGGCCTTGATGGTSASGTCGGCGKYGGTGGTGTCCTTCATCGCGACGACGACCTTGGTCGCCGGCAGGGCCATGCCGATGACGATGAGGAAGGGCACCACCGTCCAGGCGATCTCGACGGCCACGCTCTCGTGGAAGTTGGCCGACACCGCGCCCTTGGACTTGCGGTGCTTGAAGATGGAATAGAACATCACCCCGAACACCGCGAAGAAGATGACCAGGCAGACGATCATCACGAAGTTGTGCAGCCACATCTGGTCGGCCGCGATGCGCGTGACCGGCTCGTGCAGATTGAGCTGATTGACGCCGGGGCCGCCCTTCAGGTCGTTGACCGCCAGGGCTGGGCCGGCCGCCAGGGCCGCCATCGCCGCCGTGGCCCAACGGCCCCAAGCGCGTGAGGCGCTATGCACTCGTGCGTTCATCATCGTCATGGTTGTCACTTGGTTCTTTGAAGAGCGGGGCTTGCTTGTCCAGCCCGACAGCTGGATTTGGGAGGCAAGTTCCGTGGGTTGAGCCGGGTGTTGCCCCAAAGCCCTCTATGCGGCGCGGGATTTTAGCCCAGGCTCCGAGAGGGGCGGCCCATGCCGCCCCCGGGGATTCACCCCCTTCATCCCCCTTCACCCGGTTTCACGGCCCTTGCGCAGCGTTGCGCGCATGGCGTCGATGGACACATGGGTCTCGGCCGCCATCGTCAGCCGCGGCGCCGCCTTGAAGGCGTGGCCGAAGACGAGCTCCACCGTCAGCGCAAGCCGGCCTTCGCCGTCGCGCAGCGTTTCCAGCTGCGCCAGCAGTGCCGCCTTCCACTTGCGACCGCGCAAGCCGGCGAAGCGCGCGGGCGCCAGGTTGCCGCCCAGCGCCCGCAGGTCGGCCAGCAGGCTTTCGGGCGTGGCCCAGGTCAGGCGCAGCCGCTGCTGGTCCATGACGGGGTCGGCAAAGCCGGCCTTGAGCACCAGGTCGCCGATGTCATGCATGTCCCACCAGTCAGGCGCCGGCCGGCCCCAGCCGGCGCGCGCATACAACGGCCGCAGTTCGACGAAGCTGTCCGGGCCCAGGCAGGAAAACATCACAAAGCCGCCGACCGCGACGCTGGCCTGCCAGGTGTCGAGCAGCTCCGGCAGGTCGGCGCAGGCATGCAGGGCCATGTTGGACCACAGCAGGTCGACCTGGGGCAACGCTGGCAGCGAATCGACATGACCGGAGGAGGCGCCACGCAGCTTCTGCCACCAGTTGCGCTGGCGCTTCTCGGCCGCGCGAGCCGCCAGCGCCGTGTCGGCTTCATGCCACAGCAACTCCGCGCTCGGGTAAGCCAGGCGCAGCAGCTCGCCACTGGCGCCCAGGGCCGGCGATGCGTCCAGCACGCGGTTCGGCTGCAGCTTGATATAGGTCAGGCGTTCGGCCATGCGCCCGGCGACCTCGTCGTGCAACCACGGCGGCTGCGCAGCGGCCGCGAGGCGGCGCGCCTGGTGGCGAACGGCGGCGGCGTCGAGGTCCTGGGGCCGCGGCCCCTTGTTTGAAGTAGGGGTCGAAGCCGGTTCACTCATGGAGCGGTCAGTATATTGAGCCGATGCCCGAGCGCTCCCTGTCGGCAACGAAGCCTGCTCTGATCGAGAAAGTCCTGCTGCGCTGCGCCGGCCAGTGCGCCGTCTGCCGCGCCTGGAGCCACCAGACCATCTGCGAAGCCTGCCTGGCCCTCTACGCACGCCCGCAGCCGCGCTGCTGGACCTGCGCGGCCAGGCTGCCCATCGAATTGACCGGCAGGCCCCGCCCCCAATGCGGGCGCTGCCTGCACGCGGCACCACCGCTGGACCGCGCCGTGGCTGCGCTGGACTACCGCTTCCCCTGGGACGGCTTGCTGCAGCACTTCAAATACCACCAGGCCCTGGAACTGCGCGAGAGCCTGCTGGAGCGCCTGAACACGGCGCTGACCGCGGCCGAGGTCGACGCGCCAGACTGGCTGCTGCCCGTGCCGCTGTCGAACGACCGCCTGCGCGAGCGCGGCTACAACCAGGCACACGAGCTGGCCAAGGCGCTGGCGCGCCGGCGCGGCCTGCGCTGCGAGCCGGAGATGCTGCTGCGGGTACGCCACAACGCTGCCCAAGCCAGCCTGAGGCTGGAGGCGCGCGCAGCCAATGTGCGCGGCGTCTTCGCCGTCGAGCCGCTGCGCGCGGCGCAGTTGCGCGGCACCAGCGTCGCGCTGGTCGACGACGTGATGACCAGCGGCGCGACGCTGTTCGAGCTGGCCCATGTGCTGCTGCAGGCCGGCGCGATGAGCGTGCAGGCCTGGGTCATTGCGCGCACGCCCGAGCCGGGAGGTGAGTGAAGCCGGCGGGATACTCCTGCCCCATGTTCCATATCGTCCTCGTCCAGCCGGAAATTCCGCCCAACACCGGCAACGTGATCCGCCTTGCTGCCAACACCGGCTGCAGCCTGCACCTGATCGAGCCGCTGGGTTTCTCGATGGAGGACAAGTTGCTGCAGCGCGCGGGGCTGGACTATCACGAGTACGCCCGCGTGCAACGCCATGCGGACTGGGCGGCCTTCCTCGCGGCCGAGTCGCCCGGCCCGGCGCGAATGTTCGCCTTCACCACGCGCGGCAGCCGGCCTTTTGGCGAGGTCGCCTGGCAGCCGGGTGACTACCTCGTTTTCGGCAGCGAGACGGCCGGGTTAGCGCCGGCACTGCGAGAAAGCTTCCCCGTCGAGCAGCGCGTGCGCCTGCCGATGCGCGAGGGCCAGCGCAGCCTCAACCTGAGCAACAGCGTGGCGGTGGCTGTGTTCGAAGCCTGGCGGCAGAACGACTACGCGGGTGGCAGCTGACAGTGCACTGGTTGCAGCAAAGGGGCGACGAGCAAGCACCCGACCGGCCCTATTCCAAGGTTGGCTTCTTTGCCCCACGACGAGCGCCCACCAGTCTGCCTGATACCCAGCGAAGAACTGGAATGGCTGCCCAGACACTGGCTGCAAGGGCTATCAGCAGTCCAAAGCCCATCAAGGTCTTCCCTGCCAAGGAACCTCCGAGGAAGACTGCGGCGACGGCAAAGGCCATGTAGCCCAACCACACCGCGCCACCCACGAGAACCCGATCAACAGACGAGGCAATCGAGTCGAGCAGGCCAACAGGTGGCACTTGCTCGGGCAGGCCATCAGCGCCGCAGCGCGGGCACATTGCCCCGTCTTCCGGAATTTCATTTCCGCACTGTGCGCAGCTTCTGACCATGCCGCGCCCTACTCCGCCCGCGCATCGCGGCTCATCAGCCGCTCCACCGCCTCACCAACGCGCAGCCGCCCGTCCAGCAAAGCCACCATGGCCTCGGTGATCGGCATCTCGACGCCGGCTTCGCGCGCACGCGCCAGCACCGTCGGCGCGCTGTAGACGCCTTCGGCCACATGGCCCAGCCTGGCCAGGATGTCCGGCAATGCAAGCCCCTGCGCCAGCATCAGGCCGACGCGGCGATTGCGCGACAGGTCACCGGTGGCGGTCAGCACCAAGTCGCCCAGGCCCGACAGACCCATGAAGGTCTCGGCCTTGGCGCCCAGGGCCAGGCCCAGGCGCAGCATCTCGGCCAGGCCGCGCGTGATGACGGCGGCGCGGGCGTTCAGCCCGGGTGCATCAGGTGCGGCGCCGGAGAGGCCGTCACAGACGCCCACGGCAATGGCCATGACGTTCTTGACCGCGCCGCCGACTTCGACGCCAACCGGATCGTTGGACGTGTAGACGCGCAGCCTGTCGCCATGAAAGGCATCGACGGCGGCCTGGGCGAGGTCGACATCCTCGCTCGCCGCAACGAGGGCCGTGGGCCGCCCGGCGGCCACCTCCTGCGCAAAGCTGGGGCCAGACAGACTGCCCACGCGCATCGCCGGCTGCAACTCGCGTGCGATCTCATGGCCGAGCCGCCCAGTGCCGGCCTCGAAGCCCTTGCACAGCCACAGCACGCGCTGCGTGGATGGCAGGACGGCGAGGGTTTCGCGCAGGCCGGACATCGGCGTCGCGACGATGGTCAGCCCGTCGGCGGCGTGCGCAATGGCTGCGGCGCGGTCGCCGGTCAGGCCGAGCGCGGCGGGCAGTTCGCCGTCGGGCAGATAGGCCGCGTTGCGGCGGCTGGCCCGCATTTGTCCGATGGCAGTTGCGTCACGGCCCCACAGGCTCACGTCATGGCCGGCGTTGGCCGCCTGGATGGCCAGGGCCGTGCCCCAGGCACCGGCGCCGAGAACGCTGATCTTCATCGTCGTCATGCGCAGAAGTGTCACCCAAGTAAAACGCCCCGCACGGAGCGGGGCGTCATCACGAGGCGAGCCTCGATGCTCAGTTGACGGCCTGGCCGCCCTGGGCTTCGCGCTGGGCCTGCTGGGCCTCGAACATGGCCTGGAAGTTCACTTCCGTCAGCAGCACCGGCGGGAAGCCGGCGCGGGTGCAGACGTCGGACACGATGGCGCGCAGATAGGGGTAGACCATCTGCGGGCAGACGATGCCCAGGATGCCTTCGAGCTGGTCCTGCGGCACATTGCGGATCTCGAAGATGCCGGCCTGCTTGGCTTCGACCAGGAACAGCGTCTTGTCGCCGACCTTGGTGTTGACCGTGGCCGTCACGCAGACCTCGAAGATACCGTCGGTGACGTTCTCGGCCGACAGCGTCAGGTTGATGTCGACCTGGGGCTGCTGCTGCTCCAGCAGGATGTGCGGCGCATTGGGCTGCTCCAGCGACAGATCCTTCAGGTACATGCGCTGGATCTGGAACACGGGGGTGCCTTCGGGGGCGGCTTGGATCTCGTCGGCCATGGGATTCTTTCTAGCGAAGCGTCAAACAAAAGCCCGCAGGCGGCGTGCTGCGGGCGGTGGCTGGATTATGGGCGAGGCCTCGTGACAAGCCGATCGGGCTTGCCCGGTGTTGAAATCAGGCCAGAACGCCCAAAGCGACCCTTCAGGCCGCTTGGAGCAAGGGCAGCAAGCCGCCCTTCTGGTCGAGGGCGATGAGGTCATCGCACCCCCCGACATGGGTGTCGCCGATGAAGATCTGCGGCACGGTGCGGCGGCCCGTCCTGGCCATCATCTCCTGGCGTTCGCCCGGGTTGAGGTCGACGCGGACCTCGTCGATCTGCTCGACGCCGCGTTGCTTGAGCAGCATCTTGGCGCGCACGCAGAACGGACAGACCAGGGTGGTGTACATCTTGACGGCAGCCATCTCAATCTCCTTCAGCCGCAAATCTGCCTACGCAGATTTCTGCCCAATGAAAGGCAGAAAAAGTCGGTTGGGCGAAAAACCGCTCACGCGCTTTTTTCCACCGGCAAATTCGCCTCCCGCCAGGCCTTGAGGCCGCCGGCCAGCACCTGGGCCTTGTCATAGCCCAGCTTGCGCAGCATGCCCGCGGCGCGGCCGGCGCGTGCGCCGGTCGGGCACACCAACACCAGCGGCAGGGCCTTGTTGGACGGCAAGGACTTGTGGCCCTCGATCTGGCCAAAGGGGATGTTGCGCGCGCCGACGGCATGGCCCTTGGCAAACTCTTCGGGCTCGCTGACATCGATCAGCACGCCCTTCTCGCGGTTGATCAGTTGCACCGCCTGGGCGGGGGCGAGGCCGCCGCCCTGTGCACCCGACATCAGCATGGGCCAGAGCAACAGGCCACCGGACACAAGTGCGGCGACGAGCAGAAACCAGTTCTCGATCAGGAAGTTCAAGCAAGCATCCCGTGTAATTCAACGAAGCCGGCGATTATCGCTGGGTCGGATAATCCGCCGCTTCCCACCACCTCAGCGCGCCTTGCCCCATGTACAARCTCGTCCTYATCCGCCACGGCGAATCGACCTGGAACCTGGAAAACCGCTTCACCGGCTGGACCGACGTGGACCTGACGCCCACCGGTGTCGAGCAGGCCAAGACGGCCGGCCGGCTGCTGAAGGAAGCGGGCTATGACTTCGACATCGCCTACACCTCGGTGCTCAAGCGCGCCGTGTGGACGCTGTGGCACGCCCTGGACCAGATGGACCGCACCTGGCTGCCGGTGCGCCACGCCTGGCGCCTCAACGAGCGCCATTACGGCGGCCTGCAGGGCCTGAACAAGGCCGACATGGCCAAGCAGTACGGCGACGAGCAGGTGCTGATCTGGCGCCGCAGCTACGACACACCGCCGCCGGCGCTGGAAGCGACCGACCCACGCAGCGAACGCAGCGACCCTCGCTACCGCGGCCTGGACGCCGAGGACATTCCGCTGACGGAATGCCTGAAGGACACGGTCGCCCGCGTGCTGCCCTTCTGGAACGAGACCGTCGCGCCCGCCATCAAGGGCGGCCAGCGCGTGCTCATCGCCGCCCATGGCAACAGCATCCGCGCGTTGGTGAAGTACCTCGACAACATCGCCGACGACGCCATCGTTGGCGTCAACATCCCCAACGGCATCCCGCTGGTCTATGAGCTGGACGAGAACCTGAAGCCGATCAAGAGCTACTACCTGGGCGACGCCGAAGCCGCCGCCAAGGCGGCTGCCGCCGTGGCCAATCAGGGCAAGGCCTGATCCACCTCGGCCAGCACCTCCTCCACGCTGGCCCAGCCGGGCCAGTACTGAAGCAGCTTGACCGTCGGCCCCCACGGCGCCCAGACCGCGGGATCGGCCGGCCCCCAGGGGGTGAGCAGCCGTGCGCCGACGCCGGCGGCGATGTGGCCCGGCCCGGTGTCGTTGGAGACGACGATGCCGGCCATCTGCAGCAACGCGGCGTAGATGCCCAGGCCCACGCCTTCGAACCGCACCACGTCAGGGTAGAGCTGGCGGGCACCCTCCAGCTCGGTCGGTCCCGGCACCATCACGATGCGGCGCCCCGCCGCATTCAGGCGGCGCACGAATTCCGGGAAAGCCGGCCAGGTACGGTCCAGGAACTCGGTTTTCCCGTTGGCGAACGGGCAGATCATCACGTAGCGCCCCGGCGCGATGCCTTGCCCCGCCAGCAGAGCCGCGGCCCGCTCCCGCTGGGCCTCGCTGACCTGCAGGCCGATGGCCGGCGGAGGCGGCTCGTCGATGCCGAGGAAGTCGCAGGCCAGTTCCCAGTATTCGACCAGCGTGTGCCGCCCCGGGCGCCGCGGGTGACCACGGCGCATCAGCCAGGTGCGCCCCTCCACCGCATGGCCCTCGGCGCGCAGGCCGGCCAGTCGCGCGTCCAGCGCCGCTGAAAACGCGTAGGGAAAGAGCAGCGTATTGGAGCGCCGGTCGAATCCGGGGTCTTGCGCACGCAGCTGCCGCCGCAGCGCGCGCAACTGCGCCACGCGCTCGCCGAGCCTCTCGGGCCGCACATGGACGCGCCAGCCTTCCGTCTCCAACAACCCGCGTGCCCAGCTCTTGCCGACCAGTTCAAGGCGATAGCCGTGGCTTTGCAGCAGCCGCAGCGCCGGAATGCTCAAAACCGTGTCGCCAACGAAGTTGCGCAGACGGACGATCAACGGTCGGGCTTCTATCATCAGCGATTCTTTACAAGTGACGCGGGATTCTCCCTGCGCAGGCCCGCTCTCCATGCCCGAGATCACCCTGCCCTACTCAGCCAAAGTGATCGCCATCCATGACGCCGCCCTGGTAGCGGAGTCGCAGTGATCCCGCCACGCTTCGCAGCCAATCTCGATTGGCTCTACACCGAGCACGCCTATCTCGACCGGCCGGCGGTGGCACGGGCCGACGGCTTTGCCGCCGTCGAGCTGCAGCAGCCGCATCTGCATGACCGCCCACCGCTGACGGCCGCGCTGGCGGGGCTGAAGGTCGTCCTCATCAACGCCCCTGCCGGCGACTGGGCCGTCGGCGAGCGCGGCTTCACCGCCCTGCCCGGCCGCGAGGCCGAGTTTCGCGACGCGACGCTGCGCGGCCTGGACTTGGCCGACCGCCTTGGCGCGGCCCGCGTGCATCTTCTGTCAGGCTTGGCCGAGGACACGCCCGAGCACCGCTCGACCTGGCTGGCCAACCTCGGCTGGGCCGCCGAGCAGTCCCCCCTGCCCCTGGTCGTCGAGCCCATCAACCGCCGCGACATGCCCGGCTATTTCCTGCATCGCCAGGCCCAGGCGCTGGAGCTCTTGGCGGCGCTGGACACGCCACGCGTGCAACTGCAACTCGACCTCTACCATTGCCGCGTCGCTGAAGGTGAATCACTGACACATCTGGCGCGCGCGCTGGACCTCGGCGTGCTGGGCCATGTGCAGCTCGCCGGCGTTGCCGGGCGGCATGAGCCCGAGGCCGGTGAATTCGCGGCAGAGCTGGCCCTGCTGGACGCGCGTGGCTGGCAAGGCGTTGTCGGCCTGGAATACCGGCCCCGTGGCAATACGTCGGCCGGCCTGGCCTGGCTCAGCCCAGCTTCGCGCTGATCACGCCGCGCAGCATCGCACCAAGGGCGCGACGGTCCTGGCCGGTCGTCATCACGCTGGGCAGGATCTGCACATCAATGCCCAGCCCCTTGGCCGAAGCAATGCGCCACAGGCTCTCAACCAACGTCGTGTCGCCAATGAAGCGCGCCGACGAGCTGAAGCGCTCGCCGGGCTCGTGCCACCGCAGCACGACGGGCAGCACCGGGGCATCGACCGACACCGCCGCCTGCAGCAGGTTGGCGTGGAAGGGCAGCATCTCGGGCCCGGCGCCCGTGGTGCCCTCGGGGAAGACGGCGACACAGTCGCCCGCCTGCAGGGCTGCGGCCGTCTGGTGCACGACACGCAGCGCATCGCGCTTGCTGGCGCGCTCGATGAAGAGCGTGCCGGCGCCTTCGACGAGGGCGCCGACCACCGGCCAGTGCCTCACGTCCGCCTTGGACACGAAGCGCGCCTGCGGCAGCACCGCGTGGACGCCGGCGATGTCCAGCCAGGAGATGTGGTTGGCCACCATGAGATGACCCGTCGGCAAGGCCTGGCCCTGAGACTTCAGCGCGATGCCGAGGATGCGCAGCGTCTTGAGCGACCACCACTGGATCAGCCCATGCCGCTCGGACGCCGTCAGCAGCTCGAAGCGGCGCTTGACGATCCACAGGCCGTGCAGCACATGCGGCACAAGGCGCGTGAGGCGCCAGGTGGCGATCAGGGATCTCATTCAGCCTCCCGCCGGGCCGCCCCTAGGGAGGCTGCACCCCCTCGGGGGGCAGCGTGCGAAGCGCGCGTGGGGGCCGTCATCCTTCGTAGGCGACGTGGCCGGCGACAAGGGTGCAACGCACGCGCGCGGGCAGCTCGAAACCGCTGGAGGCGAAGGCAAACGGCGTGTGCTTGCCCTGGCTGGCCAGGGCGTCGGGCGTGACGGACCAGCTCGCCGCCGCGTCGAACACGCAGACATCGGCGACGCCACCTTCCACCAGGCGACCGGCGCTGGCGGACAAAGAGCCGAGTGCGCTGCCCAGCACCCGCACCGGTTCGGCCGTCACGACGGCCAGCGCGCGCTGCAGCGGCAGCTTGGAATCCTGGGCCCAGCGCAGCGCCAGGCTCAGCAGCAGCTCCAGGCCCGTCGCGCCCGGCGTGGCCTCGGCAAAGGGCACAGCCTTCTCGTCGGTCGTCACGGGCATGTGGTCGGACACCAGCGCGTCAATAGTTCCATCGGCGAGGCCCGCGCGCAGCGCATCGCGATCACGGCCTTGGCGCAGCGGCGGCGTCAGGCGCATGGCCGAATCAAAGTAGCCGATGTCGACGTCACTGAGGTGCAGCGAATTGATGGACACGTCCGCCGTGACGGGCAGGCCCTCGCGCTTGGCCGCGCGCACCAGCTCGACGCCGGCGGCGCTACTGAGGCGGCAGATATGGACACGGGCGCCCGTGGCGCGGACCAATTCAAAAATGGTGTGCAGGGCCACCGTCTCGGCGCTGACCGGCACGCCGGACAGGCCCAACCGCGTCGCAACCGAGCCGCTGGCCGCGACGCCACCGCCGAGATAAGCGTCCTGCGGGCGCAGCCAGACCGTGTAGCCATAGGTGGCGGCGTATTGAAGCGCCCGGCTCAGCACCAGCGTGTCCTTGATCGGCACCTCGGCCTGCGAGAAGCCGATGCAACCGGCTTCGGTCAGTTCGGCCATCTCGGTGAGTGCCGTGCCGTTCAACTGGCGCGTCAGCGCGCCGAGCGGGAATAGGCGGCAGCGACTGAGCTTGCGGGCGCGGAACTTCAGCATCTCGACAAGACCGGGCTCGTCGAGCACCGGRTCGGTRTCRGGCGGGCAGACMAGGCTGGTCACGCCGCCMGCSRCGGCYGCGGCSAGTTCGCTTTCGAGCAGGCCTTCATGCTCGTGCCCGGGCTCGCGCAGCCGGGCGCACAGGTCGACGAGGCCGGGCGCGACGATGAGGCCGCTCGCGTCAACCGTGCGGTCAGCACCGAAGTCAGCCACGGCGCCCAGATGCACGATGCGGCCGTTCGCGATGGCGACGTCGCCGATGCGGTCGAGATTGGACGCCGGGTCGATCAGTCGGCCGCCTTTGATCAGGATCTTCATGCTCATGCCTCGTTGCCAGCCAGGATGGCCATGACGGCCATGCGCACCGCGATGCCGAAGGTGACCTGCGGCAGGATGACGCTGCTCTTGCCGTCGGCCACTTCGGACGCGATCTCGACGCCGCGGTTGATGGGCCCCGGGTGCATGACGATGGCGTCGGGCTTGGCCAGGCGCAACTTGTCGGGCGTCAGGCCGAAGTGCTTGAAGAACTCGCCGCTGCTGGGCAGCATGCCGCCGTTCATGCGCTCGTTCTGCAGGCGCAGCATGATGATGACGTCGGCGTCCTTCACGCCTTCGGCCATGTCGTGGCAGACGCGCACGCCCATGTCGCGCAGGTCGCCGGGGACCAGGGTCTTGGGGCCCACCGCGCGGATCTCCGGCACGCCCAGGATGTTGAGCGCGTGGATGTCGCTGCGAGCGACGCGCGAGTGAACGATGTCGCCGACTATGGATACGGTCAGGTTGCGGAAGTCTTTCTTGAAGTGCCGGATCGTGTACATGTCCAGCAGCCCTTGAGTCGGGTGGGCGTGGCGGCCGTCGCCGGCGTTGACAACGTGCACGTGCGGCGCGCAATGCTGGGCGATCAGGTGGGGCGCGCCGCTCTCGCTGTGGCGCACGACGAACATGTCGGCGTGCATGGCGCTGAGGTTGGCCACCGTGTCCAGCAGCGTCTCGCCCTTGGCCGTGGAGCTGCGCGCGATGTCCAGGTTGATGACRTCGGCCGACAGGCGCTTGGCGGCGATCTCGAAGGTGGTGCGGGTGCGGGTGCTGTTCTCGAAGAACAGGTTGAACACCGACTTGCCGCGCAGCAGCGGCACCTTCTTGACCTCACGGTCGTTGACCGAGAGGAAGCTGCCCGCGGTGTCCAGGATCTGCTCCATGACCGCACGCGGCAGGCCTTCGGTGGACAGCAGGTGGATCAGCTCGCCGTGCTTGTTGAGCTGGGGGTTGCGTTTGGAAAGCATCACTTCACCTCAAAGGCAAATCGGCCCCCGTCGGCGCGCGCGAGGCGCAGGCTCTGGTCTGCGGCGAGCGTGACGCGGGCCGCAGAGAACGCCGGCTCGATCGGCAGCTGCCGCCCGCCGCGGTCCACCAGCACCGCCAGCTGCACGCTCGCCGGGCGGCCGAAGTCGAACAACTCGTTGAGCACGGCCCGCGTCGTGCGGCCGGTGTAGAGCACGTCGTCGATGAGCAGGATGTCGCGGCCGTTGACGTCGAAAGGCAGCGAGGTGTGGTCGGCCTTGGCCAGGCCGCGCGAGCCGAAGTCGTCGCGGTGCAGCACGCTGGAGATGGTGCCGGCGTCGGCCAGGCCCAGGTCGACGGCCAGCCGCTCGGCCAGCCAGGCGCCGCCGCTCCAGATGCCCACGAGGGCGGTGTCGGCAGTCAGCAGTCGCTGCACGCCGCGCCTGAGCTCGAGGTAAAGGCCTTCAGCGTCCAGCTTGAGGTCACTCATGGGTGTTCCCGGAAAAATTGTTCAAGGATGAGGGCAGCCGCTGCGGCGTCCACGTCGTGCGCGCCTTCAGCCTCGGCTTCGACGCTGGTGTAGCGCTCGTCCACTTCGAAGACCGGCAGGTGATGGCGCCCGGCCAGCCGGCGACCGAAATTCTGTGCCTTGGCCGTCATCTCGTGCGGCGCGCCGTCGGGGTGGCGCGGCACGCCGATGACGAGGGCGTCGGGCTGCCAGGTCTTGACGAGGGCGGCAATCGCGTCGAAATCGCCACTCCTGACCGTGGCACGCGGCTCGGCCGAACCGAGCAAGCGCGTGCCCGAGGCGACGCCGATGCGTCGAGTGCCAAAGTCAAAAGCAAGAAAGATCTGATGCGACGGCGCCAACGCCGCCATCATGCGTGCCCCGCGTCCGAGCTGAGCATGCGTGGGTCCACGCCCAGCAGGGCCAGTGCGCGCTCGTAGCGCTGCTCCACCGGCGTGTCGAAGATGATCTCGGGCGCCGCGTCCACCGTCAGCCAGCCGTTGCGGCCGATTTCCTCTTCGAGCTGGCCCGCGGCCCAACCGCTGTAGCCGAGCGTGACAAAGATCTTCCTGGGGCCGGCGCCGTTGGATAGCGCTTCAAGCACGTCGCGGCTGGTCGTCATCTCCAGGCCGCCGGGCACGGCCAGCGTCGCGTTGTAGTGGCCACCCTCTTCGTCCAGCGGCTCGTGCAGCACGAAACCGCGGTCGGTCTGCACCGGGCCGCCATAGAAGACGGGGCTGTCGGCCAGCGGTTCGGCCGGTGGGCTGAGCTCGACCTTCTCGAACAGATTGCCCAGCGTCAGAGAGATGGGTTTGTTGATGACGAGGCCCAGGGCGCCGTTGTCGTTGTGCTCGCAGAGGTAGACCACGGTGCCTGCGAAGGCCTCGTCGGCCATGCCGGGCATGGCGATGAGGAATTGGTTGGTCAGGACGATCCGGTCGGCGGGCATGGCGGCATTTTATTCTGGCCGCTTTGCGCTTCAGCGCTTTATCGCCCGGGAGACTGGTGCTTGCCGAGGTCGCCCAGCCTGGGCGGGCGCGCAAAGACCTTAATCTGCGCCCATGCCTGCTCACCTTGACCGCGCTCTTGTCTGGTTTCGCCGCGACCTGCGCGCGGACGACCAGGCCGCGCTGTATCACGCGCTGCGCAGCGCGAAACAGGTCTTCTGCGCTTTCGTCTTGGACCGCGACATCCTCGACGCCCTGCCACGCGCGGACCGACGCGTCGAGTTCATCCTGGGCGCGCTGCAGGTGCTGGACGAGGACCTGGGCAAGCTCGGCGGGGCGCTGATCGTGCGGCATGGCTTTGCGGCGGACGAGATCCCGCGCCTGGTGGCCGAGCTGGGCGCGCAGGCCGTGTTCACCAACCACGACGACGAACCGCAGGCGCTGATACGCGACGCGCTGGTGGCCGACCTGCTGAAGCCCTTCAATGCCGAGCTGCGCACCTTCAAGGACCACGTCATCTTCGAGCGCGGCGAGGTCATGACGGCCGCGGGCGGGCCGTACAGCGTGTTCACACCCTACAAGAACGCCTGGCTGCGCAAGGTGGATGAGTTCTATCTGGGCAGCTATCCCATCGAGCGGCATGCGCATGCGCTGGCGAAGAGCAAGCTGGCCACTGAGATCCCCAAACTCGAAGAAATCGGCTTCAAGCCCGCCGGGCTGACCGAGCATGTCGGCCAGGGCGTCCGCGGCGCCGAGGCGCTGCTGGAGGACTTCCTGAACCGCATCGACGCGTATGACAGCAGGCGGGACTTCCCGGCGATGAAGGGGCCGAGCTATCTGAGCGTGCACCTGCGCTTCGGCACGGTGTCGATCCGGCGCCTCGCGCGCATCGCGCACCAGCGGATGCTGGGCGGCGAACATGGCGCCGAGGTCTGGCTGTCAGAACTGATCTGGCGCGACTTCTATCACCAGGTCATGCACCACCACCCGCATGCGATGACGGCGGCCTTCAAGCCCGAGTACGACGCCATCCGTTGGGAGACCGGCGCTGAAGCCGACGCGCTGTTCGCCGCCTGGTGCGAGGGCCGCACCGGCTACCCGCTGGTGGACGCCGCCATGCGCCAGCTCAACCAGACGGGCTATATGCACAACCGCCTGCGCATGGTGACGGCCAGCTTCCTGACCAAGGATCTCGGCATCGCCTGGCAACGCGGCGAGGCTTATTTCGCGCAGCAGCTGCTGGACTTCGACCTCGCGGCCAACAACGGTGGCTGGCAATGGGCCAGCAGCAGCGGCTGCGACGCCCAGCCCTATTTCCGCATCTTCAACCCGGTGAGCCAGAGCGAGAAGTTCGACGCGCAGGGCCGCTTCATCCGCCGCTACTGCCCCGAACTGGCGGAGCTGCCGGCCAAGACCATCCACGAGCCCTGGACGCGCGCGCCGCTGCAGATGCAGGGCAGCGTCTACCCGCGCCCTATCGTCGACCACGCCATCGCACGGGAGCGCACGCTGGCCCGCTACGCCGTCGTCAGGCGATGAACGGAGAGCAAAAAGGTCAGCCTGCGGTCTTGCGCGGGTGACGAATGCTTCAGCGCGGCGGCTTCAGAACAGCTCGACGTCGCTGAGCTGTGCCGATTCCTGGATCACGCCGCTGGCCACCAGGGCCGCGTAGTTGTGGACCTGGTTGCGGCCATGGCCCTTGGCGTGATAGACCGCCTTGTCGGCGCGCTCGAAGGCATCGGCTGGCCCGTCGCCCGGGCGCACCTCGGTGAAGCCGATGCTGACGGTGATGCGGCCCACCTGCGGGAAGGCGTAGCGTTCGGTGTTCAGGCGCAGGCGCTCGAAGGCCTCGCCCGCGTGGATCTCCTCGTCGCAGCGCATCAGCACGACGAACTCCTCGCCGCCGAAGCGATAGAGCATGTCGTGAAAGCGGAAAGAGCCGCGCATCAGGCGCGACAGCAACAACAGCACTTCGTCGCCGATCAGGTGCCCGAAGCGGTCATTGACGGTCTTGAAGTGATCAATGTCGATCACGCCGAGCACATAGTGTTGGATGGCCGTCTCGTGGCGACGGTCCTCGGCCTCGTGCGTCACGTCGGCACGCGTCGGGATGTCCGACAGCACCTTCAGGAAGCTCTCGTCGAAGGTCTTGCGGTTCAGCAACCCCGTCAGCGTGTCACGCTCGGAGTAGTCGAGCAGGCCCTGGAAGTTGTGATAGATCCGCAGCACGCTGCTGACCATGCGCTGCGCGCCCGTGCCCAGGCGCCGCGTGGACAGGATCTCGATGACGCCGATGACGTCGCGGTCGGTGGCGATCGGGAACAGATACAGCCACTGGCCGCCCTGGGCCACCTGGGTGACGCTGCGGCTGCGCATGGCTTCCAGGCGCAGCGGATGGTCGGTCGCCTTCGGCAGCGCACCAGGCTTGGCCCACAGCGGGTCGGCCGACGCGACCGCATCACCCGCGCGCAGATGGGCACGGGTCAGCCAACGTTCGTCGCCCGGCTCGCCGACGCTGCGGTAGATCGCGACGGACTCGGGCTCCAGCAGGTCACGCAGCGCCATGACCAGGGTGACGTCCATGACATCCCGGTCACGAAAACCGGTCAGTTCAGCAAGATGGTCGACAACCTGGGACATGGGGGGCTCAGGCCGCCACGGTCTGCTGGGTGAACTGCTGGATCAACCCGAGCAGATACTCCTCATCGTAGGGCTTGCCCAGGTAGTGGTCGACACCCAGCTGAGCTGCGTAGTCGCGGTGCTTCTGGGCAATGCGCGAGGTGATCATGATGACGGGCAGAGCAGCCAGCCGCGAGTCGGCGCGCATGTTGCGCACCAGGTCGAAACCGTCCATACGGGGCATTTCGATGTCGGACAGTACCACCGAAGGCAACTCGTCACCCGACAGCTTCTCCATCGCATCCAGGCCGTCCTTGGCCAGCATGACGCGCAGGCCGACGCGCTCGAGGAAGCGCTGGGTCACGCGACGCACCGTCAGCGAGTCGTCGACGACGAGGACGAGCGGCGCCTGCGTCACCGTCTCGACGACCGGTGCGGTCTGCTGCGGCGTTTCGCCCAGCGACATGGCATGGGCCGCCGCCAGCCGGGCCTGGGCGTCGAGGCCGTACCAGTCGGCGAGTGCCACGACGTTGTAGATCAGCGCCACTTCGCCCGAAGCCAGCAGGCTGATGCCCGCCAGGCCCGGTACGCGGTTGAGCTGGGCGCCGAGGTTCTTGACGACAACTTCCTGGTTGCCGACGACCTCATCCACGTGCAGGGCCAGTGCGCCCTGGGCGCTGCGCACCAGCACCACATGGGTGTGGCGGCCATGGACATGGCCACGGCCCGCGTGGCCGAGCAGGCCGCCCAGCCAGTAGAAGGGCATCTCGACACCGCCATGCTGCAGCTTGCCGGTGGCATAGGCCGCCTCGACTGCATCGACGGGCACGCGCTGCACTGACTGCATCAGCGCCGCGGGGACGGCGATGACCTGATCGGAGCTCTTCAGCAGCACGACCTGCGTCAGCGCCGTGGTGAGCGGCAGGCGCAGCAGGAAGCTGGTGCCCTGGCCGGTGGTCGACGTGGTTTCGATGGTGCCGCCCAGCGTGCCGACCTCGGCACGCACGACGTCCATGCCGATGCCGCGGCCGCTCAACTCGGTAACCTGGCTGGCCGTGGAGAAGCCCGGCGCGAAGATCAGGCGCTTGAGCTGCGCGTCGTCAGGCTCGGCGTCGGGCGAGATCAACCCGAGCTGCAGGCCGCGCTCGCGGATGCGTCCGAGGTTGAGGCCGGCGCCGTTGTCGGAGAAATTCAGCAGCACTTCGTTGCCGTGCTGGCTGACCTCGATGCGCAACGTGCCGACCGGGTCCTTGGCCGAAGCCGTGCGCACCTCGGGCGACTCGATGCCGTGAGCGACGCTGTTGCGCAGCAGATGCTCGAAGGCCCCAGCGGTACGTTCCAGCACCGAGCGGTCCAGTTCGGTCTGGCCGCCGGTGATCTCCAGCTTGACCTGCTTGCCGGCATCGCGGGCAGCCTGCCGCACGACGCGGTGCATGCGCTCGCCGATGCTGTCGAAGTCGACGAGGCGGGTGCGCAGCAGGTCGTCCTGCAGCTCGCGCGTCAGCCGGGATTGCGCGGCCAGCTCGTCTTCGCCGGTCTGGACGTTGCGGCCCAGTGTGCGCTGCAGCGTGGCCACGTCACCGACCGACTCGGTCAGCATGCGGGTCAGTTCCTGGAAGCGCGTGTAGCGGTCGAACTCCAGCGGGTCGAACTCGCGGCCGCCCTGCTGCGCCGCCTCTTGCTGGGCGTGCATCTGGGCCTCGGCTTGCAGATCCAGCTCGCGCAACTGGGCGCGCAGGCGCTCCAGGTTGTCGTCCAGGTCAAGCAGCGCGCCCTTCATCTGGACCAGCTCGGACTCCATCCGCGCACGGCGGATGCTGACCTCACCGGCCTGCGTGGCCATGCGCTCCAGCAAGCTGCCGCGCACACGCACCAGGGCCTGGCCGATGGCGAGGTTGTCGCTGCCGGCAGCGACCTCGGCGGTGTCGGTGAAGCGGCTCCAGTCGATCTCGCGCGCCGGTTCGGCGGGCTTCTCGACGAAGGTGGATGCGACCGGCCGCACATCGGCTTGGGCAATCTCGGCCAGCAGGCGCTCGGGTTCAGGCGCCGGCGCAGCCGCCTCGACAACGACCGGCGGCTTGGCAGCGGGTGCGGGCGGTGGCGGGGCGACGATGGCCGGCGCGGCCGGCACGGCGGCAGATGCGAGCCGGCGACCGAGTTCCTCGAAGGCGTGCTCGAGGGCATCACCCTCATGCTGCAGCGCCTGGACCTGGCCGTGGTTGGCGCTGCCGGCCCTCAGCAGGTTCTCGATGGCGGACTCGAGGTTGTGGGCCTGCTCGCCCAGGCGCATGGCGCCGGCCAGGCGGGCGCCACCCTTGAAGGTGTGCAGAGCACGCATGCAGGCGTCGGAGCGACCCAGCTCGCCCGGATGGGCCAACCAGTCGCGCAGCGCACCGTGCAGTTGTTCCAGCAGGTCGCGCCCTTCCTCCTCGAAGATGGGATAGAGGTCGGGCTCGATGTGGTCGGGCAGGCCCGGCTCGGGCTCGTCGTCGGCCGCCAGCAGCGGGGCAGGCTCGGTTTGCGGCACAGCCTCGGCAACCGTCTCTGTGGCCGGCTCGGCAATGGGCTCGACGAGGGGTTCGGCCAGGTCGACAAGATCGGCGAGATCAACGACGGGCTCCGGCAGATCAGCAGCCACGGTGACCTGGTCATCCAGGTCGCCGGCGAGGGTGTCGTGCAGGGCTGGCACAGGCAGCGCGTCCAGGGGCGCGGATGCCGTGAAGGACTCTTCCTGCGGCTCGTAGGCATGCAGTTGCGCGACGACCTCGGGATCGTTGGGCTTCAGGAAGCCGGCTGCGAACTGGTGCAGCAGGCGGCGGATGTCGTCGGCGGCGCGCACGAACAGTTCGGCGTCGGCCTGCTCGTAGCGCACGGCGCGATGGGCGCGACCCAGGGTGTGCTCGAGTTCCCGGGCCAGGATGGAGAGCTCCTCGTAGCCCACCGTAGCCGCATTGCCGGCCAGGGCGTGAGCCTGCACTTCGCAGCTCTGCGGCACCGGGTGGCTGAGCTCGACGGCCCACTCGGCCAGGCCGATGGACAGCTTGCGCGACAGCTCGTCGGCCTCGTTCAGGAAGATGTTGAACAGCGCGATGCTGATGCGCAGCGAGCCGATGACCTTGAAGCCTTCGTCGGGGTCGGCCGACTCGGGTTCAGGCTCCAGCTCCGTCTCGGCAGGGCTGACCAGCGTGAGAACCGGCGCGGCCGGCTCCTCGTCCTCCTCGAGCAGCTTGTGCAGGGCCAGCGTGGACTCCTCCGGCCGGACCSGGGGCTCGGCCAGGGGTTCGGCGGCAATGACAGGCTCAGGCTCGTCCAGATCCAGCACGACGCCGAAGTTGGCCAAGGTCGGCTCTTCATCAGGCGTGGGTGGCAGCGGCAGGGGTTCGGTCGGTGCGTGGGCGTCGAACTCGCTGACCAGCTCGGCGGGTAGTTCGGTCGGGTCGAGATCCAGCGTGACCTCGGGCAGGGCGAGGTCGAGGTCAGCCTCGATGGGGGCCTCGTTGGCCGGTGCGCCAAGCTCGAGAACGAAGTCGGGCACCAGCGGCGGCGTCTCCTCCATCTCCGCCGGCAGTGCGGCGACGATGGGTTCTGCGGCCGGCTCGGCCATGACCTCGGGGCCACGCTCGATGGCTTCGACCGGGGTCGCGGCGTCCAGCGGCAGGTCGAGGCCTTGGGCTTCTACCGCTTCGATGGCTTCGGCGGCCGGAGCAGCCGAAACGGCAATAGGCAGGGGCTGGCCATGCAGGCGCAACGAATCGGCACTGCGGCGCACCGGGTCGGGCAAGCTGTGGCCCGGTTCCGTGCCAGCGATCTGGTTGCGCCAGTGGGCAAAGTAGTCCAGCGCCTCGGTGGTGAAGCCCAGCAAGGCGGCGTCGGCCTGGGGGGTGGCTTCGGCGAGGCGGGCGTTGTAGAGCTGTTCGCAGGCCCAGGCACCTTCACCGAAGGGGTCCAGGCCGACCATGCGGGCGCTGCCCTTGAGGGTGTGGAAGGCGCGACGCACGATGGTGAGCTGGCCGTGGTCGGCGGGGGCCTGGCGCAGCTCTTCCAGCGCGGCCCGGGCGTTGCCGATGACCTCGTCGGCTTCCTCGAGGAAGATCTCGCGCATCTCGGGGTCGTCCGCGACGCTGGGCGCGGGCGGCGGGGGAGCAACCACGGGAACGGGTGCGGGAGCGGCCGGCTGCGACAGGTCGACGTCGGGCAGGCTGAGGTCGGGCAGGTCCAGCGTCCCCAGGTCGATGCGCAAGGGCTGGGTGGCGTCGTAGGCGGCGGGAGCGGCAATCTGGGCCGATTCGTCGACCAGGTCGACGTGGAAGCCGCTGGCCTCGAAACTCGGCAGCTCGACGGCGCCTTCGCGGCGGCCCATGACGGCGTCCAGGCGGCCGCTGGCGTCGTCGAACTGGAACATGCGCTTGGCCAGCTGAGGCTGGACGCTGAGCATGTCGATCAGGAAACCCAGGGCGCCGAGGTTGTTGGCCAGGCGCTCAAACACGCCACGGGCGCTGGCGCGCTCGAAATCGATCTCGGTGTTGGCCAGGCCGTCGACCTCGTCGCGCATGCGAACGGTGGCCTGCGCCGCCTGGTCCAGGCCCAGCACGCTGAGCACGCCGCGCATCGCCTGCAACTGGCCGGGCACGGGGATCAGCAGCTCACGCCGAGCCGGGTCGCGGAAGTATTCGTCGCACTGCTTCTCGACTTCCGACAGGCTGGCACGCAGCTCGTGCACGACGCTGCCCAGGGTCTGGCGGTCGGAGACCCGGCGGTACAGGTCCTCCATCCAGTCTTCCAGCGGCTCGGGCGTCTGGCCATGGGCCACGGCCTCGACGCGGCGCGCCAGGCGACGCACGCGATCGGCCTGCTCGGGCTGGTCGAACGCGGCGTCTTCCAGCGCGGCTTCGACATAGAGCAGGCTGGTGGCGATTTCCATGGCCAGCGCGGGTGGCGGCGTGCTGCGCGAGCGCAGCGTCGCGACGACGGCGCGCTGCAGTGTCTGAGCCAGCACTTCACCGCTGGGGAAGAGGCGGGTCAGCGAATCGGCCAGACCGGCGAACTGCTCGTCCAGGCCGGCCAGGCGGTGCTGGTCGCCTTCGGCGGCGCTGGACCAGCTTTCCTTGGCTGAAATCACGCGGCGCTTGGCTTGCGCGACCCAGGCCGGATCGATGCGGCCGAGGCCGGCGTCCTCGTAGTCGCCGGCATGCTCATCAGTGAGGCGGTAGGTTTCATGCACCGCTGTCAGGCGCGGGCCGGCGCCTTGGTTGACGCGGCACTGGGCACAGAAGAACAGCAGGTCCTGGGCCAGGCGTTCGCGCGCCGGATCCATCTGGTCGCCATGGCCAACGAGGCGCAGTTCATGCAGCAGCTTGGAGCCCAGGCGTTTGGCATAGCCGTCGCTGGGAATCAGCTTGAGCGCCTGGCCTTCGAAGACGGCAGCGGCGAGCTGCCACAGCGTGCGCGTCGTACCAGCCGGCAAGGCGGCTGCCAGACCAGCGCACAGGCCGGAAAGATTGGCTGCATGCGTCGAGCTGGGCTCGCGCATATGGCGCAGCAATGCGGCTTCAAAAGGCGCGCGCACGGCCTCGGGCGAACGCGGCGACACACCGGCTTCGGACGCAATGCTGCGCCAGGACCAGTCGTACTGCCAGAGGTCGGCCGGGTGGATGCGATCGGCACCATTGAGCTGCTGCAGCGCGCGATAGCCCGGGTAGAGGGCCAGCGACGAGGTCTTGTTGCCAGCCAGCAGGCGGGCGACATAGGCCAGCAGGGCAAAGTCGGCGCGTTCGATGGTGTCGACGGTGCTGGCTTCGACCTCCAGCGGCCGCTCGGCCAGACGCGCGACGGCCACTTCGGCGGCGCGCAGCACGCTGGCGCCGGCCGGCAGGCCGACCAGCGACAGCACGCCGCTGACCTGGTGCAACTGCGCGGCCGCCTGCTGCAGCGGCGCGCTGGGCTGGGCATCACCGCCAAAGGCGGAGAGGCGGTTGTCGCCGCTGTCGCGCACGAGGCGGCGCAGGGTCTTGTGCACCGACTCCAGGGAGCGGCGTAACTCCTCCTGCACCCAGGCCAGTGGGCTGAGGTCGGCCGGGAGTTCGGAGTCTCGCAGGGAGCTGTCCATGCGTGGGCTTTCTCGCTCGATGCGGTAGGGCGGGGCCGGTCAGGCGACCTTGAATCGGGACACGGACGTGCGCAGCGCCTCGGCAGAGCGCGACAGCTCATGCACCATCTGGGCGGTGGAGCGCGTGCCCTCCGACGTCTGCTCGGTCACCGCGAAGATGTGCTGGATGTTGGAGGCCACCTCGTTGGCATGCTCGGCTTCCTGCTGGGCCTGGGTCGAGATCTGGCCGATCAGGTTGTCCAGCTGGCGGGACACGCTGTCGATGTCTTCCAGCGCCTTGCCGGCCGCGTCAGACAGCTGCGTACCTTCCACCACCCCGCGCGTCGAACGCTCCATGGCGGCCACCGCATCGTGGGTGTCGGTCTGAATGGTCTTGACCAGCGCAGCGATTCGCCGCGTCGCGTCGCCGGAGCGTTCCGCCAGGCGCTGCACTTCTTCCGCAACCACCGAGAAGCCGCGACCGGCTTCGCCGGCGGACGCGGCCTGAATGGCGGCGTTCAAGGCCAGCACGTTCGTCTGTTCCGTGATGTCCGAGATCAGCTCCGTGATCTCGCCGATTTCCTGAGACGACTCGCCCAGTCGCTTGATGCGCTTGGAGGTCTCCTGGATGGAGTCGCGGATGGTGTTCATACCGGCGATGTTGTTCTGCATCGCGGAGAGACCCTGCTCGGCAGCCTGACGGCTCTGGCGCGCCACACCGGCCGTTGTCTGCGCCTGCGCGGACACGTCGGTGATTCGGCTCGCCATGCCGAGCACGGCCTCGCCGGTGGCGCGGATCTCGTGCAGCTGCTCCTTGGAGGCCGCCAGCAGGTCGGTGGACGTCTGGTCCACCGCGCCGGTCGTGTCTGTCACGCGAGCCGCCGTGGCCTGCACCTGGCCGACCAGGTTGCGCAGCTCTTCCACCGTGTAGTTCACGGAGTCGGCAATCGCGCCGGTGATGTCTTCCGTCACCGTCGCTTGTTGCGTCAGGTCGCCTTCAGCGACGCTGGCCAGTTCGTTCATCAACCGCAAAATGGCGGCCTGGTTGGCGTCGTTGACGCGCTTGGCCTCTTGCTCCTGGGCCTCGGCTTCACGGCGTGAGGCTTCGGCGAGCGCCGCGCGCTCGGACTGGTCGGCCACGAACAGGCGCAGGAAACCGAAGGCACCGGCCACCAGGGCAATCAGGGACAGCACCATGAAGGCGATCAGGCCCCAGCCCGCGCCGCCGGACTTTTCCAGCTCGCCGGCGGCCTGCTCCAGGCCCTTACGCAGCGGCTCGGAATCGTTCAGGATGGCCGTCTGAGCTTCACGTGCCGACACCAGGCCCTGCAGGTTGCCCAGAATCGCAGAGGCTTGCGTGCGGGTCTGCTCGTACTGCTTGAGCAGGGTCTGCAGGCGTTCCTTCAGTTGCGGGTCGCGTGCCGCGTTCAGGCGCAGCTCGGGGCTGCCGCTGATGAGCGCTTCGGTGATGAGCTTGAAGGAGTTCAAGTCCTTGCCCAGCAGGAACACCGCCTCGGGGCTGACGCCTTCCTGGGTCAGGAATTCGTTGGCGCTCTTGCCGATACGCTGGGTCAGCATGACGAGCTGGCCGACGGCAGAGACTTCACCCGCCGACGAGCCGATCTGCAGGGCTTGAGATGACACGGCCTCGGCGCTTTCCAGCAGGTCGCTGGACTGCCGGTTGATGGCGCGCAGCGCCTGGCCGACCTGGGTCAGGATCTTTTCCTGGGACTGCACGACCTTGCCGTTCTTCTCGGCACGTTCGACCAGCGGCTTGACCATGTCCAGCGTCGGCTGCACGGCGGCCGGCGCGACCGCCAGGTCGCCTTCGCCGGTGCGCAGGTTGTTGACGACGCCGCTCAGCGTGCTGACCGACTCGCGCAGCTCCGCGAACGCGGCTGGATTGCCGACGAGGGCCGCGGACACGGACTTGGCCATGCGCTGCGAATGCATCAGCGCCTGACCGGTGGCACGCACCTGGGCCGCACTGCGGCTGGAACTGGCCAGCACCAGGCTGACCGACACGGCCGTGCCGACGAGGCCGAGGACGACGAGGCCGGTCAGTGCGCGCTGGCGGTGGCGGCCGAACAGGTCGGTCAGCTTCTCGGCACCGGTGGCCGCCTTGGGCGGCAGCATGGTCGGGTCGGCGGCCTGCGTGGTGGGCGCGAAGCTCATCGTGCTGCTGGGCGCGAACTCGCTGTTCGGACCCGGTTCGGTGGGCACCGCCTGCGAAATGATGGACGGCGCCTCGGTGCGTGGATACACCTCGGTGCGCGCGGGAATCTCGACGCCGGCCAGGGTGGAGTCGGCGTTGCGGGTGGCGTCGAAGCCGACGTTGCTGCGCGAATCGATGGTCGTGTCGACGCCTTCCGGCGGCGCCAGCGGCAGATCATCGGCTTCGGACTTTCCCCTGATTTTGTCCAGCAGGCTCATCTCACCCTCGTCCTTCAGTGTTTGTGGTGCCGCACTCGCGCGCGGCTTGAAGCTTGGAAACAGATGCGCGCATCACGCGACGATGTGCAGGAAATTCTCCTGCCGCGACAACGCTTCGAGATTGATTTCTTGCCAGTTGCGCCCGGCTTCGTCGCGGCGCAGGGCGCCAGCAAAACGGGGCAGCGGCCCGGCGGGCTGCTGCTCGGCCAGCGGCAGTTGCTCGTCGCTGCGCAGGCCGGCCAGCCGGTCGACGAGCAACGCGCAGTTCAGGTTCAGGTCGCTACCCAGCGACACCAGGCGGCTTTGCACCGCCACGGCGCGGCCAGGCGCGGGATCGCGCAAGCCCAGGTAGACGGCCAGGTCGACCACGGTGAACAAGCCGCCGCGCAGGTTGGCCACGCCCGCCAGCCATGGCTTGGCATAGGGCACGGGCTTGATGGGCACGGGCGCGAAGATTTCGCTGGCCTGCTTCAGCGAGAACAACAGGCCGACGCCGGCACATTCCACGGCCAGCCAGTTCGCCACGAGCGTCTGCTCGCGCGCGGCCGCCATGCGCTCGGCCAAGCGCTGCTGGAGTTCGCGGAGTGCCGTCTTGTTTGCCATGCTCAGCGCCGCCCGGCCGCCCGAAGGCGATGAAGCGCCCCCGCGGGGGGCAGTGAACGAAGTGAACGTGGGGGCGTCATCATTTCAGCCCAGGGCTTTGATCTTGGCCAGCAGCTCTTCGGCCTTGACGGGTTTGACGACGTAGTCGCTGGCGCCCTGGCGCATGCCCCAGACCTTGTCCGTCTCCTGGCCCTTGCTCGTGCACATGATGATGGGGATGCCGATGTAGCGCTCGTCGCGGGTGATTGCACGCGTCAGCTGGAAGCCGTTCTGGCCGGGCATGACGACGTCCATCAGGATCAGGTCGGGCTTGGCCTCGGCCAGGCGCTTCATGGCCTCTTCGGCGTTCTCGGCCGTGCGGACAGTGAAGCCGCGCTTGCCCAGCATTTCCGATAAGGCATGCAGTTCGGTCTTGGAATCGTCAACCAGCAGGATGTTGTGAATGCTCATGGCAGTTCTCTTTACGTACGCGCTTCTTGCCGACGGTGCTGGAGCACCGCCTGAAGCAGCTGGTCCTTGGTGAAAGGCTTGGTCAGATAGTCCTGCGAGCCCACCATGCGCCCGCGGGCCTTGTCGAAGAGGCCGTCTTTTGACGACAGCATGATCACCGGCACTCCCGAGAACTGCGGGTTGCGCTTGATGATGGCGCAGGTCTGATAACCGTCCAGGCGGGGCATCAGGATGTCGCAGAACACGAGATCGGGATGAAAGTCGCCCAGCTTCGCCAACGCATCGAAGCCGTCCTCGGCCAGGGCCACCTCATGGCCGCCCTGCTTCAGGAAGATCTCCGCGCTGCGGCGGATGGTGTTGCTGTCGTCGATGACCAGGATGCGGGTGGGTCCTGCACCGGAAACTTGCTCGTTCAAACGTCGTCTCCTCGGAACTTCAGCTCGGGGCCCGGCCCTTTCGGCCCCCTGTGAGGCATGTGAGGCCGAGTCAGATGCGCACCATCTCAAAATCCTCTTTGCGCGCGCCGCAGTCGGGGCAGGTCCAGTTCATGTCCACATCGGCCCAGGCGGTGCCCGGCGCGATGCCGTGCTCCGGATCGCCCGCTGCTTCGTCATAGATCCATCCACAGATCAGGCACATCCAGGTACTGGGTTCGCTCACGGTGCTTAGAGTTTGCTCACTACAATCGAATCATTCTAGCCAGGGCTCGAAAGCGCAATGCTGAGGGCAAACGCCTGTGCCCCGGGCCTCAGAAGCGCCCTTTTAGCGGCAGACTCCACGCTTTGCGGCTGCTATTTGGCCGCGACCGCCATGACTTCCCCATGAGCCCAACACCCCTCCCCACCGACCCCGCGGCCGAAGATGCCCAAGACGAACAGGAAAGCCCGCCGCCAGCTTGCGTGCTGAGCTTCAATGCCAGCGACGCCTCTGGCGCAGGCGGCCTGGCCGGCGATGTAGCCACGATTGCGGCTATGGGCGCGCACTGCCTGCCCGTCGTCACCGCCATCGTGCTGCGCGACACGGCCGAGACCTTCGAGCACGAGAACCTCGACGCCGACACCGTCGCCGAGCAGGCCCGCCACATCCTGGAAGACGTGCCCATCACGGCCTGGAAGGTCGGCTTCCTGGGCAATGCCGAGGCCGTCAGCGCCGTGGCCGAGGTGCTGAGCGACTACCCCGACGTGCCGCTGGTGACCTATCTGCCCTCCGTCGCCTGGATCGACGAGGACGACCAGCAGCAGTACCTGGACGCGCTTCGCGAGCTGGTGCTGCCGCAGACCGCCGTGCTGGTGGGCAACCACAAGACCATGACGGACTTCCTGCTGCCCGATTGGGACAACGAGCGCGCGCCGTCGGCCCGCGAGCTGGCCGTCGCCGCCGCCCAGGCCGGCGCCCAGCACGTGCTGGTGACCGGCATCCAGCTGCCCAACCAGTTCGTGGACAACGTGCTGGCCAACTCGCAGGGGCCTATCACCGGGGAGAAGTTCGAGCGCTTCGAGACGGCCTTCGTCGGCGCGGGCGACACGCTGTCGGCGGCGCTCGCGGCGCTGCTGTCGGTGGGCGCGGAACTGCACTCGGCCGTCAGTGAAGCCTTGTCCTTCCTGGACCAGTCGCTGGATGCGGGTTTTCGTCCCGGTATGGGCAACGTCATCCCCGACCGCTTCTTCTGGGCCCTGCCCGCAGCGGACGAAGAAGGCGGCGAGCCGCCCGACTTCGAGCCCGAACCCGAACCCGAGCAGCCGCCCAAGACGCCGCGGCGCATGCATTGATCTCCTGACTCCTCTCTCATGGCCAGCAATTCAGAGCTCTTCGAGCGCGCCGCGCGCGTCATTCCAGGGGGCGTGAATTCCCCCGTGCGCGCCTTCCGCGCCGTCGGCGGCACGCCGCGCTTCATCCAGCGCGGCGAAGGCGCCTACATCCATGACGCCGAAGGCAAGCGTTATGTCGACTACATCGGCTCCTGGGGGCCGATGATCCTCGGCCACGGCCACCCGGCCGTGCTCGAAGCAGTCACAAAGGCCGCAGCCGAAGGCTTCTCCTTCGGCGCGCCGACGGAGCGGGAGATCGAGCTGGCCGAGGAGATCTTGAAGCTCGTGCCCAGCATGGACCAGGTGCGCCTGGTCAGCTCGGGCACCGAGGCGACCATGAGCGCCATCCGCCTGGCGCGCGGCGCCACCGGCCGCGCCAAGTTCATCAAGTTCGAAGGCTGCTACCACGGCCACACCGACGCGTTGCTCGTGAAAGCCGGTTCCGGCCTGGCCACCTTCGGCCACCCGACCAGTGCCGGCGTCACGCCGGGAGCCGCGGCCGACACCGTCGTCCTGGAATACAACAACGTCGAGCAGCTCGAAGCCGCCTTCGCCCAGTACGGCAGCGAACTGTCCTGCGTCATCGTCGAGCCCATCGCCGGCAACATGAATTTCGTGCGCTCGTCAGTGGCCTTCATGAGCGCCATGCGCCGCCTGTGCACCCAGCATGGCGCCCTGCTGGTGCTGGATGAGGTGATGACGGGCTTTCGCGTCGGCCTCGGCAGCGCCCAGGCTCACTACGCCCGGCTCATCCCGGGTTTTGCACCCGACATATCGGTCTTCGGCAAAGTCATCGGCGGCGGCATGCCGCTGGCGGCTTTTGGTGCCCGGCGCGCGGTCATGCAGCATCTGGCGCCGCTGGGTGGCGTCTACCAGGCCGGCACGCTGTCCGGCAACCCGGTGGCCACGGCCTGCGGGCTGGCAACGCTGCGCGAGATCCAGAAGCCCGGCTTCTTCGAGGCCCTGTCGGCCAAGACCCGCCAGCTCGTCGATGGCCTCAAGGCCGTCGCCGCCGAGAACGGCGCGCCCTTCAGCGCCGACTGTGAAGGCGGCATGTTCGGCTTCTTCCTGATGCCCGATCTGCCGCAGAACTACACCACCGTCATGACGACGGACAAGGAGCGCTTCAACCGCTTCTTCCATGCGATGCTGGATGCCGGCATCTATCTTGCTCCGGCCTTGTATGAGGCGGGCTTCGTGTCGGCGGCCCACAGCCAGGCCGATATCGACGCCACCCTCGCGGCCGCACGCACCGCATTGCGCTGATCTCTTGACGTCCTTCGGGGCGCGTTGACATGCATCTCCACATCCTCGGCATCTGCGGCACCTTCATGGGTGGCCTCGCGGCACTCGCACGCGAAGCCGGCCACAAGGTCACCGGCTGCGATGCCAACGTCTACCCGCCAATGAGCACCCAGCTCGAGGCGTTAGGCATCGAGCTCATCACCGGCTTCGGCGCCGAGCAGCTGGAACTCAAGCCCGATGTCTTCGTCATCGGCAATGTCATCACGCGCGGCGAGCGTTTCCCGCTGATGGAAGCCATCCTTGACACCGGCCTGCCCTACACATCGGGCCCGCAATGGCTGGCGGAGCATGTGCTGCAGGGGCGCCACGTGCTGGCCGTGGCCGGCACGCATGGCAAGACGTCGACGACGTCGATGCTGGCCTGGATCCTGGCGCATGCCGGCCTCAAGCCCGGCTTCCTGGTGGGTGGTGTGCCGCAGAATTTCGGCGTGTCGGCTCGCCTCGGTGAGGGCAAGACCTTCGTCATCGAAGCGGACGAGTACGACACCGCCTTCTTCGACAAGCGCAGCAAATTCGTGCACTACCGGCCGCGCACGGCTGTGCTGAACAACCTCGAGCACGACCACGCCGACATCTTCCCGGACCTGGCCGCCATCGAGACCCAGTTCCATCACCTCGTGCGCACCGTGCCAGCCAGCGGCCGCCTGGTCGTCAACGCCCGCGAGGAGGCCTTGCAGCGCGTCATCGCGCGCGGCTGCTGGAGCGAGGTGCTGCGCTTCGGCGCCAAGAAGGAAGAGGCCGGCATGCTGCGCGCGCGCGGCGAGCCGCAGGCTTTCGACGTGCTGCGCGGCAGCCTCAAGGTCGCGCGTGTCGAGTGGAGCCTGTTCGGCGAGCACAACCAGTTGAATGCGCTGGCTGCGATCGCCGCCGCGGAGCATGTCGGCGTGTCGCCCGAGCAATCGGCGGCGGCCCTGGCCGAGTTCCAGAACGTCAAGCGCCGCATGGAACTGCGCGGCGAGGTGCGCGGCATCAAGGTGTACGACGACTTCGCACATCACCCGACGGCGATGCGCACCACCGTCAACGGCCTGCGCCGCCGCATTGCGCCCGTCGACCGCATCCTCGCGATATTCGAGCCGCGCTCCAACACGATGAAGCTGGGCACGATGAAGGCTCAGTTGCCCTGGGCGCTGGAGGAAGTGGACCTCGCGTTTTGCAATCAGCAGGGTTTGAGCTGGGATGCCAAGGAGGCGCTGGCGCCGATGGGTGCGTCAGCGGTTGTGGGTGCGGATGTGGATGCGTTGGTGGCGGCTGTCGTCAAGGCCGCCAAGCCTGGGGACCATTTGCTGTGTATGAGCAATGGTGGGTTTGGCGGGATCCACGAGAAGCTGTTGGACGCTCTGTCCAAATAGCGTCTGCTCGATGCATTGCCGGGAGTCCGTCCCGGCGGCCGGGTAACTTTCTTCTGCGGCGCCAGAAGAAAGTTACCCGCCCTCGCGGGGCGGATTCCCGCGGCACTGCACGCGAGTCATGAGGACGCCTGCAAGAGCAAACCACACCAACTCACTTCCCGTACAACACCATCTGCGTACACCTGAACAAAGCCATCGTCTTCCCGGTCTCCTTGTTCGTCACCACCGCATCCCAGATCTGCGTCGTCTTGCCCAGGTGCACGGGCCGGGCCACGCAGGCGATAGTGCCCTCGCGCGCCGTGCCGAGGTGGTTGGACTTCAGCTCGATGGTCGTGAAGCCCACCGCGCCCGGCGGCAGGTTGGCAATGCAGCCGTAGCCGGCGCAGCTGTCCGCCAGCGTGACGATGCTGCCGGCGTGCAGATAGCCGTTGGGTGCCATCAGCTCCTCGCGCACCACCAGCTCAGCCTTGATCTCGCCGGGGTCGGCCTGGGTGAAGACAATGCCCAGATGGCCAGGCAGGTTCCTGGCACCGAATTGATTCAGTTTGTCGGGTGTGGACATGGCGGATCCCTCGAAGTGGCGGCCATGCTAAGACAAGAAAAAGGGCCGGCATGAAGCCGGCCTTTGATTGAGCACGAAGCCGATCAGCTGCGCACCAGCGACGCCTTCAGCATCGAATTCAGCATGTCCAGCGTCTCCGCCAAATGCGCACGCGTCTCGACCGACAGGCCCGGCTTGGCCGAGGCCACACGCAGCTCGTTGGCGAGCTGAGTCGCGTGCCAGCGTGCCATCGAGAAAGCGTCGGCGTACACCGTCGCCCCATTGGTCGCACGGTTCAGCTGGCCTTGCAGGCGGCGCAGGTATTCGCGTTGCAGGCTGCGGCGCATGCGGTCGATCTCGGCGCCGGTCTTCAGCTCACTGAAGATCGCGCCCTGCAGCGTGCCATAGACCTCGCTCAGCGACACCGCGCCCTTGCGCTGGGCCTCGGGCAGGTAAGCGCCCTGCTCGATGAGGCGGCGCGCCGTGTTGGGCGACATCAGGCGGTCCAGCACCCGGCCCTGCAGCGCACTGACGCTGTCCGGGATGGAGATGGGCAGGCCGCGGTCCCACTCGTTGTAGTCCAGCGTCTGAGTGACGAGGAACTCGGGCTTGAACTTGAACGAATCGCTGGACAGCAGGCCGCTGGCAATGAAGCGCAGGGCCTCGCGCTGCTGGGCGTTGTCGACCGGCTTGAAAGCCGGACCGGTCGTGATGCCCGGCACCACGCGCTCGGCCTGCATGCCGCCCACGTATTTGCTGACGTTGTTGGCCGTCATGCCCAATTGGCGGAAGCTCTCAAAGATGGAGCGGCGGTTGCGCAGCGGGTCGTCACCGACAGCGGCCGGGCGCGATTGCACGCGATCCCACAATTCCTGGCTGAGCTTGAGACGCTTCTTGGCATAGGCCAGTGGGTCGTCGCCCAGGTCGCGCTGGTTGGTGCGCGGGTCGAAGCCATCGTAGGGGCCGCCGACGCCCTGGTCGAAGTCGTCGCCATAGGCCAGCTTGGGCTCGGTCGAGCGCGCAGCGATCTTGGCGAGTTCCGCCGCTTCCTGCTCCGCAACGATGGGCTTGTAGGCGTACTCGATGGCCCAGTAGTCGTAGGCGCCCAGCGTGGTGTTCGTCAGGCTGGCCTTGGCCTCGCCCTTGAGCGGCAGGTTGTAGGCGTTGTAGTCCATCACCGAGTTGGAGATGCCATTGGCCTCGGTGAAAGCCTTGTCCTTGAGCTGGGCCTGGGTGACCGTCGTGGAGGACTTGAAGTTGTGCTTGAGGCCGAGCGTGTGGCCGACCTCATGCATCACCACGTCCTTGATGACAGCCTGGGCCAGGGCCTCGGCCTCGGGGCCGTTCATGTCCATGCCCTCTGCCCCGCCCCGCAGGGACAGCAAATCCAGCGCGAAGCCGAACTCGTTGGCCTGGTCGGCCATGTAATTGCATTGCTGCTCGGAAAGCCGCAGGCTGCGCTCACCCATCCAGCTGCTGGCGGCATGGTCGTGTCCATGGAAGCCCACGACGTCGTCCGAAGCCAGGCGGCGCGAGCCGCGGCCGAAGACGTCGCTCATGCCGATGTCGGCGTCCAGGATTTCACCGGTGCGCGGGTCCTTGTTGCTAGGGCCGATGGCAAAGCCGACGTCGGCGCCGGTGAACCAGCGGACGGACGCGTGCGTCGAATCCATGTTGTCCCAGTCAGCGTCGTCGGGCTGCTGCCTGGCCTGCACGGCGTCCTTGAAGCCGATCTTCTCGAAGGCCTTGTTCCACTCCTCGATGCCGGCCTTGACCGCCGCGCGGTATTTGGTCGGGATGTTCTTGTCCATCCAGTAGACGATGGGCTGCACGGGCTCCGACAGCGCTGCGCTCGGGTCCTTCTTCTCCAGGCGCCAGCGGGCGATCATGTGCACGCGCGGGTTGGCCTTCAGGTCGTCGCCGAAGTCGCTGTAGCTCTCCATGAAATGACCCAGGCGCGGATCGGCATGGCGCACGGCGGCCGGCTGCTCCGGCAAGGCACGGAAGCTGTAGACGAAGCTGAAGAACATCGAACGCGGGTCCGGCGTCGCCTGAGGCGGCGTGGGCACAGGCACGGGCACGGGAACCAGCGGCGGCGCGGGAATGCGCGGCGTGGCGAAGTGCACGCGTGAAGTCAGCGTGGAAACCTGGGCATCAGCGCGGGTGGCTTCGATGAATGAGTTGCCTCGGTCGGGCGCAAACGGCAGGCGGTAGGCAAATTCCAGGCGCGTGGAGTAGCCCGGAATGTCGCCCAGCAGCAGGTTGCTGGCGTCGATCAGCACCGACTTGCGGTCCGGGTGGTCGGCGCTGGCGACCGGCACGCCGCCGATCAGGCTGGGCGAGAAAGCCTGCTCGATGGCCAGCTTGCTGGACGGGTTGTCCGTGCGGAACTTGGTGTTCAGCGCAATCAGCTGCACATGGTTGCCAATGCGACGCCATTCGGCCAGCTCGTCGCCCAGCATCTGGCTGGCGTACAGGCCGCGCTCGCCGACGGCGTTGGCGACGTTGACACTGAACAGGAAGGGCTTGTTGAAGGCTTCCTTGGGGATCTCGATCCAGACCTTCTCGTCCTTGCGCCAGATCGGGAACAGGCCGGGCTGCTCCTTGGCGCCCTTGATGATCTCGGCAAAGGGCTTGGGCGCCGTCGGGTCGGCCGGCGGGCGGGCGGGAGCGGGTGCCGAAGCGGCGGCGCCGGGGGCCGAAGCGGCGCCATTGGGCGCGGGCGGGGTCTGGGCGTGGGCAACCGCAGCCAGCGCGAGCAGGGCGGCGGCGGCCAGGGCGGTGCGGGGCATCGGGATCATGGGGTGACGGTCCGGGATTGCGGAAAGGCAGGCACTGTGGCTGGGAGCGACACTCGCGTCAATCGGAGCCCTCCCCCGTCGCGGAGCGGCAGAAATTCACGCAAAAACTTCCGTCATGTCGTTGACTCATCTGCTCTATTTGCACGGCTTTCGCTCGTCGCCGGCCTCGGCCAAAGCGCTGCGAATGGCCGCCTGGGCGGCCACACAGCCGGGCCTGACCTTCGCCTGCCCGCAGCTGCCGCCCTCCCCGCTTGACGCCATGGCCCTTGTCGCCGGAATCGTGGCGGCCTGGCCATCCGAGGGTGCCGCCGTCATCGGCAGCTCGCTGGGCGGTTTCTACGCCACCTCGCTGGCCGAGCAGCGCGCTCACCGCGGCTGGCGCGTCGCCGTGCTGAACCCCGCGGTGGACCCGGCGCGCGATCTGTCCCGCCACATCGGCACGCTGACGGCCTGGCACGACCCGCAGCTGAAGTTCGAGTTCACGGCCCAGCATGTGGCGGAACTGGCCGCCCTGACGCCACCGGCGAGGCTGACCAAGCCGCTGCGCTATTACGCGCTGATCGCCAAGGGCGACGAGCTGCTGGACTGGCGCGAGATGCTGGCCCGTTATGCCGGCTGCGACGGCGAGGTGCTGGAGGGCAGCGACCACGGGTTGACCGACTTCGAAGACCACCTGCCCGGCTTGCTGAAACACCTTCAAGGCTGAGGCGACAATCGCCCTCCTATGTTTGCGCTGTTTGATGACGCCGGGAAATTTCTCGCCGGCCGGGTGATGTCGGAGGCCGATGCCTCGCTGCAGGTCGAGCTGGACTCGGGCAAGCGGGTCAAGGTCAAGTCCGCCAACGTGCTGTTGAAATTCGAGCAGCCGGCGCCAGCCGTGTTGCTGGCGGAGGCCCGCAAGCTGGCCGACGACATCGACCTCGACCTGGCCTGGGAATTCGCCCCCGAAGGCGAATTCGGCTTCGCCGACCTGGCGCGCGACTATTTCGACGCCAAGGCCGGCACCCTGCAGCAAGCCGCCGCCCTGTTTCGCCTGTATGAGGCGCCCCATTACTTCCGCCGCGCCGGCAAGGGGCAGTTCAAGAAGGCGCCCGAGGAGATCGTCAAGGCGGCCTTGCTCGGCATCGAGCGCAAGCGCCAGCAACAACTGCAGATCGAGGCCTGGGCCGACGAACTGGCGGCGGGCACCTGCCCTGCGCCCATCCAGGAGCAGATCTACAAGATCCTCTTCAAGCCCGACAAGAACGGCCCCGAGTACAAGGCCGTGGTCGAGGCCAGCAAGAAGTCGCACAAGGCGCCGCTGGACCTGCTGCAAGGAGCAGGCGCCATCACCAGCGCCTACCAGTTCCACTGGAAGCGCTTCCTGTTCGAGAACTTCCCCAAGGGCGCCGGCTTCCCGGCGCTGACGGCGCCGGAGATCAAGGACGAACTGTCGCTATCGCCGGCACAGGCCTTCTCCATCGACGACTCGCAGACCACCGAGATCGACGATGCGCTGTCGGTGCAGGGGCTGGGCACGRGCACCGTCACCTTCGGCGTGCACATCGCCGCACCTGGCCTGGCCATCACGCCAGACTCTGCCGTCGACAAGGTCGCCCGCGAGCGGCTGTCCACCGTCTACATGCCGGGCTGGAAGCTGACCATGCTGCCCGACGACGTCGTGCAGGCCTACACGCTGATCGAGGGCCGCGACTGCCCGGCAGTCTCCATCTACTTCACGATGGATGAGGCCACCTTCGAGATCAAGGCACGCGAGACCAGGCTGGAGCGCGTGCACATCGCCGCCAACCTGCGCCACGACAAGCTCGACGGCATCGTCACCGACGCCACGCTGTCGGGCGAGGCGCCGGCCGACTACGCCTTCGCACGCGAACTCGCCTTCACCTGGCGCCTGGCCAAGCACTTGAAGGCSCAGCGYGARGTCGTGCGCGGCAARCCSGAGAACTTCAACCGGCCSGACTACAACTTCCGCCTTGCCGGCGAACGCTCGGAGGCGCCGAACGGCACGGAGTCCGTCGAGATCAGCATGCGCGCCCGCGGCAGCTCGCTGGACCTGATCGTGGCCGAGGCCATGATCCTGGCCAACTCCGCCTGGGGTGGCTGGCTGGCCGAGCTGGGCCTGCCCGGCATCTACCGCAGCCAGGCCAGCCTCGCGCCGGGCATCAAGGTGCGCATGGGCGTCAAGGCCCTGCCCCATGCCGGCATGGGTGTGGCGCAGTACACCTGGGCCACGTCGCCGCTGCGCCGCTATGTCGACCTGGTCAACCAGTGGCAGATCATTGCCTGCGCTCGCCACGGCAAGATGGCAGCGCTGGCCGCGCCCTTCAAGCCCAAGGACGCGCAGCTGTTCTCCATCATCTCGGGCTTCGAGTCCRCCTACATGGCCTACAACGGCTTCCAGAACGGCATCGAGCGCTTCTGGACGCTGCGCTGGCTGCAGCAGAACGGCACGACCGAACTGACCGCCGCCGTCATGAAGGACGGCCTGGTGCGCGCCGACGACCTGCCGCTGGTGTTCAAGGCGCTGGGCTGCGACTCGCTGCCGCGCGGCAGCCATGTGAAGGTGCGCATCACCGGCCTGGACGAGATGACGCTGGACGTGCATGCGACGCTGATCGAGCGGCTGGATGAAGCGCCGGCCGCGGAGGAAGCGGAAGGCGATGAGGACGAGCTCGAAGCCGCCGCGGCACCGCTGACGCTGGCCATCGACGTCAATGAGTCGGAGGCGGAAGCGGCTCCGGCGCCCTGACGATGCGAAAGCTGACCACGCTGCAGATCGCGCTGGGTATTTCGCTCGGCGTGCATGCGTCGCTGGGCAGTCTGCGCATCGCCGCGCCCGAGGCTTTCAACCGCATCTTCCAGGACACGCCGCTGGAGGTCGTGCTCGTCAACACGCGCTCCAACGAGGCCCCCGTCAAGGCCCAGGCCCTGGCCCAGGCCAACCTGGCCGGCGGCGGCAACATGGAAACCGGCCGCGCGACTTCGCCACTGCCACCGGCGCGGCAAAGCGAAGTGGGTGATGCGGCCGAAGCGCAAAGCTCGCAGATCGCCCAGTTGCAGCAGCAGCAACAGCAGTTGCTGACCCAGGTGAGGCGCGAGCTGGCCCTGCTGCCCCCGCCTGACCCGCGCCGCGAAAAGACCGACGCTGCCGAGCGCGCCCTGGCCGAGAAACGCCGACAGCTCGTGGACCTGCTCGCCGAGATCGAGAAGCGCGTCAACGATGAGAGCGCCCGGCCGCGCAAGCGCTACGTCAGCCCGGCCACGCGCGAGGTGGTCTACGCCCAGTACTACGACGGCCTGCGCCGCCGCATCGAGGAGCGCGGCACGCGCGACTTCCCCGAGGCGCGCGGCAAGAAGCTTTATGGCGAGCTGACCATGAACATCCACATCGACCACAAGGGCCGCGTCATCGAGACCGAGATCGTCGCCTCCAGCGGCAACCCGACGCTGGACAAGCGCGCCGTCGCCATCGTGCAGGCGGCCTCGCCCTTCGGCAATTTCAGCAAGGAGATGCTGCGCGGGGCTGAGGTGCTGGTCATCACATCGCGCTTCAAGTTCACGCGTGACGAAAGCCTGGAAACGACTTTGCAGGGGCAGCCGCAATGACTGATAGGTATGCAGTCGCGGGCAATCCGGTGGCGCACAGCCGCTCGCCGGCCATCCACGCGATGTTTGCGGAGCAGACGGGGCAGCAGCTCGTCTATGAGCGGCTGCTTGCGCCGCTGGATGGCTTCGAGGCCACGCTGCGCGCGTTCGCGGCCGCTGGCGCCAAGGGTTGCAACATCACCGTACCCTTCAAGTTCGATGCCTTTGCGCTGGCCACCGAACATACGGAACGCGCCGCGCTGGCCTGCGCCGTCAACTCGCTGCGCTTCGACGAAGGCGGCTGGGTGGGCGACAACACCGACGGCGTCGGTCTCGTCAACGACATCCAGCGCAACGCCCGCCGGCCGCTGGAAGGCCTGCAGGTGCTGCTGGTGGGCGCCGGAGGCGCGGCGGCCGGCGTGCTGGGCAGCCTGATCGCGGCCAGGCCGGCGCGCATCACCATCGCCAACCGCTCAGTGGGCAAGGCCCAGGCCTTGGTGGCCAGCCATGCCGACCTGGGCGTCCCCCTTGCCGCGGTCACCTTGGCGGAGGCCCCCGCTGCGCAAGACATCGTCGTCAACGCCACCAGCACCAGCCTCGCCGGCGCGGCCTCGCCGGTCGATGCCCGCGTGCTGGCCCGCAGCGCGCTGGCGCTGGACATGATGTACGGCCCCAAGGCGCAAGGTTTTCTGGACTGGGCCGCCGCCCACGGCGCCGAGCCCCGCGACGGTCTGGGCATGCTTGTCGAGCAGGCGGCCGAGGCCTTCTTCTTCTGGCGCGGCGTGCGGCCAGACACGGCGCCGGTGCTGAAAGCGCTGAGATCCGAGCTGAAATCCGAGCTGGGGGCCGCGCTGTGATCCGCCACATCGGCCGACTCGTCGCTGTGCTGGCCCTGGCCGTCATTTGCCTGCAGCTCTGGTTTGCTGGCCGCATCGCGCTGATGAACGTCCTCGCACCGCAGTCCACCAGCTTCCAGCGCAGCGAGGCCGTGCGCCTGTTGAAGGAAAAACAGCAGGTCGCCTGGAGCCAGCAGTGGGTGAACGACGCCCAACTGGCCACCACGCTCAAGCGCGCCGTCATAGCCAGCGAGGACGACGGCTTCGCCCAGCACGGCGGCGTGGACTGGGAGGCCCTCAAGGGCGCCTGGAAGAAGAACGAGAAGGCACAGGCCCGCGTGGAAGCTCGCGGCAAAGGTGTGGCCAAGGTCATCGGCGGCTCGACAATCACCCAGCAGCTTGCCAAGAACCTGTTCCTTTCCGGCGAGCGCACGCTGTTGCGCAAGGGCCAGGAGCTGATCCTCACGTTGATGCTGGAAGGCCTGCTGAGCAAGCAGCGCATCCTGGAGATCTACCTGAACAGTGTCGAATGGGGGGAAGGCCTGTTCGGTGCCCAGGCCGCGGCGCGGCATTACTTCCGCACGGATGCGTCACGCCTGGGCGCCTTCGAGGCCGCGCGGCTGGCGGTGATGCTGCCGGCGCCCAAGCGCTTCGAGCGCCAGCCGGGCTCGGCCTATGTCATGGGCCGGGCCGGCCTCATCGTCGGCCGCATGAACAGCGCCCAAACGCCATGACCACCCCCACGCTCGCTTCGCTCACTGCCCCCCGAGGGGGCGCGTCAGTGCTTCGGACGGCCGTGCGCCACTGACATGAGCGACTTCACCGAAGAAATCGCCGCTGCCGCGGCCCGCCTCATCGTCGACGAGGGCATGGACTGGGGCCCGGCCAAGCAGCGCGCCGCCCGCGACCTGGGCGCGCCGCGCGCCGCCTTGCCCGGCAACGACGAGGTCGAGGACGCCGTGCGCGAGCACATCGCCATCTTCCATGCCGACACTCAGCCGGCCGAGTTGCGGGCCCTGCGCGAGCTGGCCGCGCAGTGGATGGCGCGCCTGGCCGAGTTCCGCCCGCACCTGACTGGCGCCGTCTGGCGCGGCACGGCGACACGGCTGTCCAATGTTCACCTGCAGCTGTATTGCGACGACAGCAAGGCGGCCGAGATCGCCTTGCTGGATCGCGGCATCAACTTCGACGTGGCCGAAACGACAGCCGGCCGTGGCCGGCAGGTCGACATGCTCATCCTGGATGCACCTTGCGCCACCCTGGGCGAGCGGGTGACGCTGTGCCTGACCATCCTGGACTTCGACGACCTGCGCGGCGCCCTCAAGCCCGACGCGCGCGGCATGACCGAGCGCGGCGACCTGGCCGCGCTGCAAAACCTCCTGGAGGCCGCCGAATGACGCCCATCAACCGCCGCCTGATCCTGACTGGCGCCGGCGTCGGGGCCGCAGCCCTGGGCGCCGCCTTCGCCTGGCGCAAGCTGAACCCACCGGTGGCTTCCGTCGTCGCCCAAGCATTCTGGGCGCGACGCTTCCCTGCCCTGGACGGTAGCGACCTGGACGTCGCCCGCTGGCGCGGCCAGCCCCTGCTGGTCAACTTCTGGGCCACCTGGTGCCCGCCTTGCGTCAAGGAACTGCCGGAGATCAACCAGTTCTACAAGGAAGCCAAGGGCAAGGGCTGGCAGGTGTTGGGCCTGGCGGTGGACCAGGCCGAGCCGGTCAAGGCCTTCCTGCAGAAGACGCCGCTGGATTTCGCGGTCGCGCTGGCCGGGCCGGAAGGCCTGGGGCTGGTGCGGGAACTGGGCAATCCGGCCGGCGGCCTGCCCTTTTCCGTCGTTTTCGACGAGACCGGCGAGATCAGTTGGCGGCGTCTGGGCGTGAGTCGCCTGGAAGAACTGCGCCAATTGGCCCGAAGCTGACGCGCCCCCGAGAATTTCCCTATCCAGCAGGAAATCGGGTCCAAAACGCGTAAAGTTCGCCCTTCCTCAATTTAGTGGCGACTCTCTAGACCTTCGGGCAGGCGCGCCGCCACATGTTTGATGCAAGTTCTCGTCCTGCATGGCCCCAACCTCAACCTGCTCGGCACCCGCGAGCCCGAGGTCTACGGCGCGCAGACTCTCGCGCAGATCGATGCCGAACTCGGCAAGATCGCCACGGATGCCGGCGCCACGCTGAACAGCTTCCAGAGCAACCACGAAGGCGCTCTGGTCGACCGCATCCAGGCCGCGCGCACCGACGGCACGCGCTTCATCATCATCAATCCGGCCGCCTACACCCACACCAGTGTCGCCATCCGTGATGCGCTGGCGGCTGTGGCCCTGCCCTTCATCGAAGTTCATTTGTCGAACATCCACCGCCGCGAAGCCTTCCGCCACCACAGCTATATGAGTGAGCTGGCGGTGGGCGTCATCTGCGGCCTCGGCGCCAACGGCTACCGCCTTGCGCTGCGCCACGCCCTCGAATCGTTGGAAGCCGGCGCCTGACCTCCGGTCTCGCGCCGCTTTTTCTCTTCCCCCACAACAACAACACCGCCTGGAGCCAAGATGGACCTTCGCAAGCTCAAAACCCTGATCGACCTGGTCTCGGAATCCAATATTTCCGAGCTGGAAATCACCGAGGCCGACGGCAAGGTCCGCATCGTCAAGGCCGACCCGGCCGCCGCCGTGGCCATGCAGCCGGTCTACGCCGCCGCTCCCGTCGCCCATGCACCGGCCCAGGTCGCCATGCCCGCCGCCGCAGCGGCCCCGGCCGCCGCGCCGGTCGAGACCGGCCATATCGTCAAGTCGCCGATGGTCGGCACCTTCTACCGTGCGTCCAGCCCCAACGCCAAGCCGTTTGCCGACGTTGGCCAGCAGGTCAAGGAAGGCGAAGCCATCTGCATCATCGAAGCGATGAAGATCATGAATGAGATCGAAGCCGACAAGAGCGGCACGATCACCAAGGTCATGTGCGAGAACGGCCAGGCCGTAGAGTTCGGACAACCGCTGTTCGTGATCGAGTGAGGCCACTCGATGTTTAAGAAGGTCCTTATTGCGAATCGCGGAGAGATCGCTCTGCGCATTCAACGAGCGTGCCGAGAACTCGGCATCAAGTCCGTCGTCGTCTATTCAGAAGCCGATCGCGACGCCAAATATGTGCGCCTCGCCGACGAGGCCGTCTGCATTGGCCCGGCGCCCTCGGCCCAGAGCTACCTCAGCATGCCGGCCATCATTGCGACGGCCGAGGTGACGGACGCTGAAGCCATCCACCCCGGGTACGGCTTCCTCAGCGAGAACGCCGATTTCGCCGAGCGCGTCGAGCGCAGCGGCTTTACCTTCATCGGCCCAACGCCTGAGTCCATCCGCCTGATGGGAGACAAGGTCTCGGCCAAGCAGGCCATGATCCGCGCCGGCGTGCCCTGCGTGCCCGGCTCCGAAGGCGCCCTGCCCGAGGACCCGAAGGAGATCATCAAGATCGCCCGATCGGTGGGCTACCCCGTCATCATCAAGGCGGCCGGCGGCGGCGGCGGGCGCGGCATGCGCGTCGTGCACACCGAGGCGGCTCTGGTGCACGCGGTGCAGACGACACGCGCCGAAGCGGGTGCGGCCTTCGGCAACCCCGAGGTCTACATGGAGAAGTTCCTGGAGAACCCACGCCATGTGGAGATCCAGATCCTCGCTGACACCTTCAAGAACGCCGTCTGGCTGGGTGAGCGCGACTGCTCCATGCAGCGCCGCCACCAAAAGATCATCGAGGAAGCGCCGGCACCCGGCATCCCGCGTCGCAACATCGAAAAGGTGGGCGACCGCTGCGCGGCGGCCTGCAAGAAGATGGGCTACCGCGGCGCCGGCACCTTCGAGTTCCTGTACGAAAACGGCGAGTTCTACTTCATCGAGATGAACACGCGCGTCCAGGTGGAGCACCCGGTCACCGAGATGRYCRCCGGCATCGACATCGTGCAGCAGCAGATCAAGATCGCAGCCGGCGAGAAGCTGCCGTTCACGCAGCGCCAGATCGAGATGCGTGGCCACGCCATCGAATGCCGCATCAACGCGGAGGACCCGGTCAAGTTCGTGCCCTCGCCCGGCCGCATCACGATGTGGCACGCGCCGGGCGGGCCCGGCGTGCGCGTGGACTCGCATGCCTACACGAACTACTTCGTGCCGCCCAACTACGACTCCATGATCGGCAAGATCATCGTCCACGGCGACACGCGTGAGCAGGCCCTGGCGCGCATGCGCATCGCGCTGAGCGAGACGGTCGTCGAAGGCATCCAGACCAACATCCCGCTGCACCGCGAGCTGATGGCCGACGCCAAGTTCATCGAAGGCGGCACATCCATCCATTACCTTGAAGGCTGGATGGCTGCCCACAAGCGATGAGCAACCTCTTCGAGTTGGCCCTGGTCTGCCACGAGGCCGACGTCGAGATCGTCAGCGATGCGCTGATGGAGATCGACGCTCTCGCGGTCTCGGTGGAGGATGCCGACGCAGACACCGAGGCTGAGCACGCCTTGTTCGGCGAACCCGGCATGCCGGCGCCCGCCGCCGGTTGGGAGCGCTCGGTCGTCAAGGCCCTCTTTCCCACCGAGCCCGAGGCCACCGAGGCGGCGACGCTGATCCTGGCCCAGGACTGGGCTACGGATGTGCATGTGCAAGCCATCCAGGCTGTGCCCGAGCAGGACTGGGTGCGCCTGACGCAAAGCCAGTTCGCGCCAGTCGAGATCACGCCCGAGTTCTGGATCGTGCCGAGCTGGCACGAGGCACCGCCGCAGGCCCAACGCGTCATGCGCCTGGACCCCGGGCTGGCCTTCGGTACAGGCACGCATCCAACGACGCGCATGTGCCTGCGCTGGATCGCGACCCATTCCCAGCCCTGGATTCGCGTGCTGGACTATGGCTGTGGCTCCGGCATCCTTGCCATTGGCGCGGCCCTGCACGGCGCGCGTGACATCGACGCCGTCGACATTGACCCGGCTGCCGTCACTTCGTCGCGCGACAACGCGGCGGCCAATGGCGTCACACTGAAACCCGGCCTGCCGGAGCTGGCCCGGGGCGAGTACCCGCTGGTCATGGCCAACATCCTGGCCACACCGCTGAAGCTGCTCGCACCACTGCTCTGCGCCCATGTCGCGCCCGGCGGCAACCTGATCCTGGCTGGCATCCTGAGCCGCCAGGCTGAGGAACTGAAGGCCGCCTACGCGCCGTGGCTGGCGCTTGAAGTCAGCGATGAAGAGGATGGCTGGATCCTGATGACGGCCCAGCGAGCGGCATGAGCACCGCACGGCCGCCCGAAGGTGCTCATTCCCGCTTGGCGGGAGTGAGCCCGGACTTGAGACGCCCTGAGGGCATCTCATGCCTGACGAACGCCTGGCCGCTCCGTCGGCCAGGCAAGCGCGCAGCGCGAAGGGTGCACCCGTGAGCCTCGCAACGCGCTGCACGGCCTGCGGAACGATCTTCAGGATCGTCGAGGACCAGTTGCGCGTCTCCGATGGCTGGGTGCGCTGTGGCCGTTGCGCGGAGATCTTCGACGCCCGCGAACTGCTGTTCGACATCGAGCGGGACGCTCCACCGCCCTGGCCGCCACAGTACGCGCCGGCCACCGTGGTGCCGGAGCCCGAGCCCCTGCCCCTGCCACCGCCTCCACCTCCACCACCTCCGCCCCCGGTCTACACACCGCCAGCGGACTGGATGCCGCCCCCCGAACCCGAGCCCCGTGCCGAGGCCTTGCCTACCGGCTGGCCCTCCGAGTACGGTCGGCAGGAAGCCAGGCCCGAGCCTCATTGGGTGGGTGACGACCGTGCCAGCGAGCCGGTTGCCGCCCCCCCGCCCATGGTGGCGCGTGATGCCGGGCCGGAACCGTCGATGGCCGAGATGGCTCCCATCACGGCCGAGCCGGCGGAGCGGCCGGGCAAGCCCGCAAAGGTCGCCAAAGCCGCCAAGCCGCAGAAGCCCGGCAAGGCCGAGGCGCCCGGCAGACTCGTGCCCGAGTTCATGCGCAAGGCCGAGAACACCGCTCGCTGGAATCGCCCTGCCGTGCGTGTGGCCCTCGGCGTCGCATCCCTCTTGCTTGCCGCATTGCTGGCCCTGCAGGTGACGCTGCACTTTCGCGACGCCATTGCCGCCCTGCACCCGCCCCTGCGCGAGCCATTGAAGGCGCTGTGCAGCGCCGCCGGCTGCGAGGTCAAACCGTGGCGGCGCATCGAGGCGCTCAGCATCGAATCGACGGCGCTCAGCCCGGTGGGCGCCGGCAGCTACAAGCTCAATCTCGCGCTGCGCAACAAGACCAGCGTGGACGTCGCCGCGCCTTGGGTGGAATTGAGCTTGACCGATGCCAACGGCGCGGCTTTCTCCCGCCGCGTGCTCGGTCCCGAAACCCTGTCCCCGGTGCTGACGCAGGTCAATGCCGATTCTGAACAGGCCTTGAGCCTGGTGTTCGGAACGGGTGGCCAGAAGGTCAGCGGCTACAGCGTCAACATCTTCTACCCCTGAGAGCGTCGACTCCGACTGCCCATCAACGGCCACCCCGCACCGTCATGGCCTCGTTGCCGTCCCAATGGGAAAGGCGCAGAGCCCATGCGAGTCCCTGAGACTTGAGCGCTTCGACCAACGTCAGACGTCAGGCCGGAACACGCTGGCGTGCTGCGGGGAGAGAGGCAAGGGGTCTACGCCCGGAATTGACTTTAGGTCGGCAGATTCGCGGGCCCTGTAGGACCATGCCGCATCGCCCGGACAAGCCGTTAGCAGATGCATCCCGGCCCTGCGAACAGTGCGCCGGAAATAAAAAACCCGGCCCCGAAAATTTCGGGGCCGGGTTGCCTGCTTCGCCGGGATCCGGGTGGACGAACCACCCGGCGGCGAGTCAGCGGATCGCCTGGTTAGGGCTTGTTGCCGGTCGGGAAGGGCCAGGCAGCTTGCGGGCTCAGAGCCGTCTTGGCCGCAGGAGCGGTTGCAGCAGCGGCAGGCTTGGCAGCCGGGGCAGGCTTGGCGGCAGCCTTCTTCGGAGCTGCGGCCTTCTTGGCAGCAGGCTTCGCGGCGGGCTTGGCAGCGGCCTTCTTGGGCGCAGCAGCCTTCTTGGCCGGAGCGGCCTTCTTGGCGGGTGCAGCCTTCTTGGCCGGAGCGGCCTTCTTGGCGGGCGCAGCCTTCTTGGCCGGAGCGGCCTTCTTGGCGGGTGCAGCCTTCTTGGCCGGAGCGGCCTTCTTGGCGGGCGCAGCCTTCTTGGCCGG